>JBEKYV010000318.1:0-4657 GCA_049510515.1 Solirubrobacteraceae bacterium
TCAGCGGGACGATCACAAAGCCGCCGCCGAATGCGAGCGCGCCGACCTTCAGCGCCGTCCATATCAGTGCCCCCGTCCCACCTGGCTCTGCGAGCGTGGCGAGCAGCGGCCAGGCGTGCACGCCACCGGTACCGCCGGCCAGCCGCCGCTCCCAAGCAAGCTCGATCGCGCCGCACGCCAACAGGATCAGCACCAGCCACGGCCCCGCCGTGGCCGCCGCGAGCGCTCCGGCGAGCGCGTAGAGGAGGATGCGGGGCCGCTGTCGCTCAGCTGTGCGACGCCAGATCGGCACCGCCACGCCCAGCCCGGCCCGGACCGCGACGGCGGCGACGACCGCCCCCGCTCCCATCCCGGCGCCGCGGACCCAAACGGGTGGGGACCCGGAGAGAAACAGCACGGAGAGCGCGAGGATCGCCACCAGACCGGGCACGATGAAACCGAGCCCGCCGATCAGCGCGCCCTTCGGGCCGCGCAGCCGCCATGCGCAGTAGATCGCGAGCTGGGTCGAGGTTGGTCCCGGCAGCAGGTTGGTTGCCGCGAGCGCCCGCTCAAACTGATCCTCGGTCAGCCACTCCCGATGTGTGACGCACAGCTCGCGGAACAGCGTGATGTGTGCCGGCGGCCCACCGAAGCCGACGCACCCGATGCGGCCCCACTCCCGCGCGATCGTGCGCAGCGACACGCCGCCTTGCCGTGGCGTGTCGGGTTGTGGGCACAATGAGGCTGTAGCTGCGGTGCCCACCACGCGATCGTAGTCGTCGTGGAGAAACGGGGTGGTTGAAAGGTGGCTTCGATGACAATGGCGCGCGGGGAGAAAAGAAGCCAGATGCTGAGCCGTCCAGCGGGACGGATCGGGAGCGAAATGACGCCGATGATGAGCCGTCCAGCGGGACGGTCGGGAGCGAAAATGACGCAGACGATGAGCCTTCCACCAGGACGACCAAGCGCATGAGCGGAGCGGATATCGGGCTTGCCCTGTCGGTGTTCCTCGCCTGCACGGTAGAGGCGGTCGAGGCGCTGACGATCGTGCTCGCTGTGGGCAGCACGCGCAGCTGGTCGTCCGCGATGAGCGGCGTCGGCGCCGCTACGCTCGCACTCGCTGTGATCGTGGTCGCGCTGGGCCCCGCCCTCACCTCGCTGCCGATCGGCGTGCTGAGGGTGATCGTGGGTGGCCTGCTGCTGATCTTCGGCCTGCAGTGGCTGCGCAAGGGGATCCTGCGCGCCGCGGGGCTGAAGGCCAAGCACGACGAGCTGCTGATCTACGAGGAAGAGGCGCAGGCCGCACGCGCGGCCGGGGGCCGGCGTCCGGGCCTCGACGGCTACGCCTTCACGATCGCCTTCAAGGGTGTGCTGCTGGAGGGTTTGGAGGTGGCGTTCATAGTGCTCACCTTCGGCGCCAACCAGCACCGTGTTCCCCTGGCTGCTGCCGCCGCCGGACTCGCCGTGCTCCTCGTCGTCGCTGCGGGAGCCGCCGCACGGGCGCCGCTGGCGAGGGTGCCGGAGAACACGATGAAGCTCGTGGTTGGTGTGATGCTCACCTCGTTCGGCATGTTCTGGGGGGCGGAGGGCGCCGGCGCCGGCTGGCCGGGCGGCGACGCCGCGCTGCTGGCGATCGTCCCGGGCGTGCTGATCGCCACGGTCGCGATGGCGAGGATCCTCAGCCACGTCGCCCGTCCGGTGCCTCTCGAACAGGTCCAGGTCGCCACCGAACCGCTGGGCACCGGGACGTGAGCCCATGAAACGGGCACGGGCATTCGCGCTCGCCGTTTGGGAGTTTGTGGTGGGCGACGACTGGCGCACCGCGATCGGGGTTGTCCTCGCGCTCGGGTTGACGGCGATTGCCGCTGCCGCGGGGCTCTCCGCTTGGTGGGTGATGCCGCTCGCGGTGCTCGGGCTGCTCGCGCTCTCGATCCGCCGCGCCGCACAAGGCAGCTCCCGCCGATAGCCGCGCGTGGCGAGGCTACGCCGGCTGTCTGACCTTGGCGTGAGCCAGCCGAGCCAGCGCCGCGCGATGGCGCTTGGCGCCGCCCAGCAGCGCGGCATCGAGCTGGGCGCGCTTGAACAGCCAGTGCACGTCGGCCTCCCACGTGAAGCCGATCCCGCCGTGCATCTGAATCGCGCCCGCGGTGACCGACTTGCCGCCTTCGGCCGCCGCGGCGCCAGCGAGGGCCGCGGCCTCGGGCAGCAGTTGCGGGTCGGCGTCGCTGGCCCACGCCGCGTAGTAGGCGCTCGAGCGCGCGCTCTCGGTGTGGAGCAGCATCTCCGCGCAGCGGTGCGCCACGGCCTGAAATGAGCCGACGGGGACCCCAAACTGCTTGCGCTCCTTGACGTAGGCGAGCGTCATGTCGAGCGCGCGCTGGCAGACGCCCACCACCTCGGCGGCGATCGCGGTGCGGATCCGATCGGCGGCGCCGGGGCCGAGGGGCTCTCCCTCCCCCGCGACGGTCGCGAATCGCCGGGTGGGGTCGATCGAGACGAAGTCGCCTGTTTCGGGCGCGGCGATCAGTTCGGCGTGGTCGCCGTCGATCACGACCACCACCGCGGCGCCGGCGGCGTCGGCCGCCAGCTCGCGCGTGCCGATCCCGGCGCTCAGCTCGCCCGAGGCAAGGCCCGGCAGCCAGCGGGCGCGCTGCTCGTCGCTGCCGGTGGCCTGGATGACCGCGGCGGCGGAGGCCGTGGAGAGGAAGGGGGTGGCTGCGCAGGCGTACCCGAGCTCCTCCGCCAGCACCGCCAGCTCGACCGCGCCGAGTCCCTGCCCGCCGTGCTCCTCCGCAACCGCGATCCCTGGCCAGCCGAGCTCCACCAGCTCGCTCCACAGCGCGGCGTCGTATGCGGCAGCCTCGGCGGCCTCGCGTACCTTGGCGAACGGCGAGCGTGCGGCGAGCAGCTCGTGCGCGACGTCTTTGATCTCGCGCTGGTTGGAGGTGAGGTCGAAATCCACGGTCGTTCCCTAACGGATTGTGTGTTGGGTTGGTCGGCGCCAGATGGTGCGGGGAGACCTCATATGACTACGATGGGCCCACCAACCAGCTACTGGACCACTCATAGCCCTCGTCTGGCTGCTGTCCCACAGATCCAGTTGGTGGTTGGGCCTCCAAACTAAAGACACCACACCACCTCTAACGCGACTTCGGCAGGCCGAGCACGCGCTCGGCGACGATGTTCTTGAGCACCTCCGTGGTGCCTCCCTCGATCGAGTTGCCGCGGGCGCGCAACAGCTCATACGCCCACGGATCCCCGGCCCGCAGCGCCCCGGGGCCGAGCAACTCGGCGGCCAGCTGCGTGAGCCGCTGGTTGGTGTCCGACCACATCCACTTGGTGAGCGACCCCTCCGGGCCGGGCTGGCCGTACTTCTCGATCGCGGTCAGCCCCCGGTAGGCGGTGAGCCGCACGATCTCGGTGCGCAGGTGCAACTCGCCGAGGCTGTCGGCGACGACGGGATCCTCGAGCAATCCCTCGTGGGCGGCCGCTTCGATCAGGCGGTCGAGCAGCTGCCTCAGACGGACCTGCAGGAAGAACCCCAGCCCGGCGCGCTCGTTCATCAGCGTTGTGAGCGCGACCTTCCAGCCGTTGCCGATGCCGCCGAGCACGTTCTCGCTCGGCACGCGGGCGCCGTCGAGGAACAGCTCGTTGAACTCGGGCTCCCCCGTGATCTGGCGCAGCGGGCGGATCTGCACCCCCTGCTGCTCCATGTCCAGCAGGAAGTAGGTGAGCCCCTTATGCTTGGGCGCGTCGGGGTCGGAGCGCGCGAGGAGCATGCACCACTTCGAGTACTGCGCGCCGCTGGTCCACACCTTCTGGCCGGTGAGCACCCACTCATCGCCGTCCTGCACGGCGCGCGTTTTCAGGCTGGCGAGATCCGAGCCGGCGTCGGGCTCGGAGAAGCCCTGGCACCAGATCTCATCCGCTGTGAGGATCGGCGACAGATAGCGCTCCCGCTGCTGCTCTGTGCCCCAGCTCATGATCGTCGGGCCGGCCAGCAGCAGGCCGAGCACGTTGGCGGGCAGCGGGGCGCCGGAGCGGCCCAGCTCCTCGAAGAAGATCGCCGATTCGGTGAGCGTCGCCCCGCGGCCGCCGTACTCGCGCGGCCAGTGCACGGCAGCCCAGCCGCCCTCGGCGAGCCGGCGCTGGAAGTCGCGCCGGTGGGCGTACTGGCGATCTTCGTCGCCAAATTCATGAACTTTCTTCGCAATCCGTATTCCATAAAAAAGGCCCTAGACACTGTCGGTGGTATCACGCGTTTCGAGCCCACCGATCCTGACCTGCTAACCCAATTCAACGCCGTGCTCACTGGAAGCAAACCGCACCAGGATCACCTGTGCGCAGAACTCGGAATCACCACCGACGAATATCGCATGTGGCTCGCATCATTGTTCATGATGCTCATGCGGCCAAAACCACAGGAACCGAATCTCATGGAGCTGACCGTCAAACAACTATTCGAGAGGCCATCCGGCTTTCCGATGGTTTGCGTTTATCGATACACCGGAGAGCATGCAGATAAGAGGTGTTTGATTTCCGACCGGGGTTTCTCGAATCCGTTACCCCAAGAGCTGCATCTCTCGTTCAGCTTCAATCTCTGCGCTAATGCATTCATCGTCTATATCTTTGGAGAGATAGAGAATATACAATTGCCTTTCCGGCTGCATCCCAGTGT
>JBEKYV010000319.1:0-4656 GCA_049510515.1 Solirubrobacteraceae bacterium
CGCAGCGCCTGCCACAGCGCGAGCGTCGCCCCGGGGAGCAGCTCGGAGTCCTCGTTGAGCAGCAGCGCGTACCCACCCCGGGCGCGTCGCATCAGCTCCGAGTCGTTCTGCGCCTTGCCGCGCCGTTCGCCGAGCGCGATCACCTCGTCCACCGCCGGATGCGCGCGCGCCGCATCGGCGGAGCCGTCGCGCGAGCCGTTGTCGAGCACCAGCACCTCCGTGGCGAACGGCAGCGCGGCCCGCTCGCGCGCGAGCAACGGCAGCGCAGCCCGCTCGCGCGCGAGCAACAGAAGCGCAGCCTGATCGCGCGCGATCGCGTCCAGCCCACGCAGCAACAGCTCCCGCTGGGAGGTGTTGACCACACAGAAGCTCAGCTCGATCTCGTCACCCACCCGCCTATTGTCTCTGCCGGTGCGCGTCCACGTCGTCGACCCCTCTGCCTACACGCCGCCCTACGACCACGCGCTGTGTCGCGCGCTGGCGGCGGCCGGCGCCGAGGTGGAGCTGTTCACCAGCCGCTTCGCCTACGGGGCGCTGCCGCCACCCGAAGGGTACGAGCGGCGCGAGCTCTTCTACCGGCTCGCCCACCGCGGTGCCGCCACGGGGAAACGCTCGCGCTCCAGCCAGGCGCTGAAGCTGCTCGAACACGTGCCCGACATGCTGCGCTACCGCCACGCCGCGCGCGCGGCCGACGTGGTGCACTTCCAGTGGCTGACCGTGCAGCCGCTCGACGTTCACCTGCTGCCGCGACGGCGGCCCACGGAGTCGAAGGCCGGCGCGCCACGCCCAAAGCTCGTGCTCACCGCCCATGACGTGCTGCCGCGCGAGCCGCGGCGGGGGCAGCTGGCCGCCCAGCGGCGGTTGTACGAGCGCTTCGACGCGGTGGTCGTGCACTCCGAGCACGGACGCGGGCGGCTGCTGGGGCTGGGCGTGGATCCCGGCCGAGTGCACGTGATCCCGCATGGGGCGCTCACTCACCTCGGGGAGCTGCCGGCCGGGCCATCGCCCGGGTTGCCCACCGATGCCGCCGGGCCGGTGGTGCTGTTCTTCGGCCTGCTGCGCCCTTACAAGGGACTCGACGTGCTGCTGCGGGCGTGGCGGGAGATCCAGCAGGCGAGAGACGACGACGGAGTCGGTGGCGGGCATGGGGACGGCCCGGGGAAACAGAGCGCGAGTCGGGCTGGAGTCACTGGGGCGGAGCTGTGGATCGTGGGCATGCCGCGCATGGATGTCGCGAGGCTGCTTGCGGACGCACCGCCGAACGTCCACTTCGTACCGCGCTTCATCCCCGACGCTGAGCTGCCGGCATACTTCACGCGCGCCGACCTCGTCGTGCTGCCCTACCTGGAGGCCGACCAGTCGGGCGTGCTGTTCACCGCGCTCGCGTTCGGCAAGCCGCTGCTGCTGAGCGACGTCGGCGGCTTCCCCGAGGTGGCCGCCACCGGCGCGGCTCGCACCGTCCCAGCCGGCGATTCGGCGGCGCTCGGCGAGGCGCTGCGGGAGCTGCTGGCCGATCCCGCAGCCCGCTCCGCGATGGCCGAGCGCGCACGTGCCGCCGCGGAGGGGACGTACTCGTGGGATACGATCGCCCAGCGCACGCTGGGGCTGTACCGCTCGCTGACCGACACCCTGTGAAACTCCTGGGGAATGAATACCGCTCTCGAGGTCGTCTTCTGGGTGTGCGCCGCGCTGATCGTTTGGACGCAACTCGGCTACGCCGCGGCGTTGGCAGTGCTGACGCGTTTGTTCACATCTACATCGGCCCCGGCACGCACAGCCGCTCTGGCTTCCGGGAATGGAAACCCGCCCACCCCGCCCACCCCGCTCGCTCAGCCCACACCGCCGCCGCCCTCGCTGTCGCTGATCGTCGCCGCGCACGACGAGGAGTCGGTGATCGCCGCGAAGGTCGCCAACGCGCTGGCGCTGGACTATCCGCGGGAGCTGCTGGAGGTGATCGTCACCTGCGACGGCTGCACCGATGCAACCGCGGAGGGCGCGCGAGAGGCGGGCGCCGACCTCGTGCTCGAGCTGGCGCGCGGAGGCAAGATTCGCGCCCAGGACGCGGCCGTCGAACGCGCGAGAGGGGAGATCGTCGCCTTCTCCGATGCCAACGCGCTGTGGGAGCCGGACGCCGCGCGGGTGCTCGTCGACGCGTTCGCCGATCCTCGCGTCGGCTACGCCTGCGGGCAGGTGCGCTTCGTGCGCGCCGACGGCGCCGGGGCGACCAACCAAGAGGGGGTGTACTGGCGCTATGAGATGGCGGTGCGCGGGATGGAGTCGCGGCTCTCCTCGATCACCGCGGGCAACGGCGCGATCTATGCGACCCGGCGCGACACCTACATCGTGGTCGACCCAATCATGGGCCACGACCTGTCGTTCCCCTTCAACATGGTGAAGCGCGGTCGGCGCGCGGTGTACGTGCCGCAGGCGCGTGCCACCGAGCGGATGGTGCCCTCGCTGGAGGGCGAGCTGGCGCGCAAGCGGCGCATGATGAGCCACACCTGGCCGATCGTGCTGCACGGAGGGATGCTCTCCCCGCGCGGCTACCCACCGGGGTATGCGGCGATGATCCTCTCCCACCGTCTGCTGCGCTACCTCACCCCGTTCCTGCACGCGCTGGCGCTGGCCGCCAACATCGCGCTGGTGACGCGCGATGCCGGGGCGGGCGGGATCCAAACCCTGTACGTCGCCACGCTCGCCGCGCAGCTCGCCCTGCTGTTCGCTGCCGGGATCGGTGGCGTGGTGGAAGTCGCGGCGCGCGTGACCGCCATCCTCGCCGTCGCCAAGGCCGGCCGGCCGCTGTTGATCGCGCGCTACTACGTGATGACCACGGCCTCGATCGCGCTGGGCCTGCTCGACTGGCTGCGCCACGGTACCGCTGCCACGTGGGAAGCGGCGGAGGGGACACGCCCGTCCGGGATCCCCTCGCAGGGGGCGACCGAATGATCCGCCGCCACATCGTGGAGATCCGGGCCGCCGTTGCCTGCCGCCCGCCCAACCCACCCGGCCTCCCGGTCGGGCTTCACCTCTCGGCCAACGGGCTTCACCTCTCGGCCAAGCGTCGGTGGGCCGGGTCGTGATCCGCCGTGGCGTAGACGTCGCGGTGTCGGCGACCCTGCTCGTGCTGAGCGCCCCCGTGGTCGCCGCGGCGATGGCGGCGATCCGCCTGGAGTCGCGTGGCAGCGCGCTCTACCGCCAGCGGCGCATCGGGCGCGACGGGCAGCCGTTCGACGTGCTGAAGCTTCGCACGATGGTCACTGGCGCCGAGCACATCGGCGCCGGGCTGGCGGTGGACGCGAACGACTCGCGCATCACGCGCGTTGGCGCCTTCCTGCGGCGTGCCTCGCTCGATGAGCTGCCCAACCTGCTGAATGTGCTGCGCGGCGAGATGTCGCTGATCGGCCCCCGCCCGACGGTGCCGGTGCAGGTCGAGCGCTACTCCCCCCGCCAGCGCGGGCGCCTGGCGATCCGGCCGGGGATCACCGGCTGGGCGCAGGTCAACGGCCGCGCCTCGCTGCCCTGGAGCGAGCGGATCGAGCTCGACCTCTACTACATCGAGCACCGCTCGCTGGCGCTCGATCTGCGCATCCTGTGGCGCACGGTCGCAATCGTGCTCGGCGGCGAGGATCTCTACAAGGGCCAGACCGGCGGCTGGGACGGCAACGAGGAAGCGCGTTCGTGAGCGAGCACCCACCGATCATGATCACCGGCGTCGGACGGCGCTATGACATCGTCGCCTCCTTCGCCCAGCACGCCACGGTGATCGCCGTTGAGGCCTCGCCGCTGGCGCCCGCGCAGTATGCCGCCCAGATACGAGCATTGGTGCCCAGGCTCGACGACCCCGCCTACGTGCCCGAGCTCGTGCGTCTGTGTGAGCGCCACGACGTGGCTGTTGTAATCCCGTTGATCGACCCTGACATCGAGGTGCTCGCGCGAGCAAGGGCCGAAGGGCTGCTGCCGGCACTGGTGCCGGATCCCGCGATGGCGGCCGCGACATTCGACAAGTACGAGACCCATCTGCTGCTCGAGCGCCTCGGCCTGCCCTCGCCCCCTACGGTGCTGTCCGACTCAGAGGTGGAG
Source organism: Solirubrobacteraceae bacterium (assembly GCA_049510515.1). Lineage (GTDB taxonomy): Bacteria > Actinomycetota > Thermoleophilia > Solirubrobacterales > Solirubrobacteraceae > Palsa-744. The sequence continues at coordinate 4,081 of JBEKYV010000319.1, forward strand.
CACTACCCGGTGGTCGTAAAGCCCCGGCGAGGTTCGAATTCGCGTTCGATCTTCTTGGCTGAAGACCCTGAGCAGGTGCGTTTCTTCGTCGCCTACGCAGGCGAGCCGGTGATCCTCCAGCGCGCCATGAACGGGCCAGAGCTCTCGATCGACTGCCTGTGCGACACCGACGGGCGCTGCCTGAACGCGATCCCGCGCAGCATGATCGAGTCGCGGGGCGGGGAGTCGGTGAAGGGAACGGTGCTGGGAGATCACGAGCTGATCGAGCTCGGCAGAGCGGTCAGCGAGGGCGTCGGGGCACGCGGCGCATGCATGGTGCAGTGTTTTCGCGACCCGGAGCTGGGCCTGCGCGTGACCGACGTGAACGTACGCTTCGGCGGCGGTTACCCTGGGCACATGTATGGGGCGCTCGATGGACAGACCTACCCGGAGCTGATCGTGCGGATGGCTCGGGGTGAGCGGGTGCAGCCGCACGTAGGGCAGCTGCGTGCCGGCGTCACGTTCGCTCGCTACTACTGGCAGCTCGAGCTCGACGAGCAGTTGCGACCCACCGGCCGGGATATCGTCCCCGGGGGC
>JBEKYV010000032.1:0-14367 GCA_049510515.1 Solirubrobacteraceae bacterium
AACGGCGCGCTGCTCTCGCGGATGCGGGTCTACGCGCTGCGGGCGCTCTCCGCGGAGGAGGTCGGCGCGGTGCTGCGGCGGGCACTGGAGTCTGGCGAGCTGGAGGCGGCGATCGCGGTGGCGCCCGAGACGCTCGACTTCCTCGCCGCGCGCGCCGACGGCGACGCCCGCACCGCGCTGAACGCGCTGGAGCTCGCGGTCACCACGGCGGCCGAGCTGGGGGAGAGCTCGGTGGAGATCGCGCGTGCCGAGGACGCGCTGCAGCAGCGGGCGGTGCTGTACGACCGAAAGGGCGACCGCCACTACGACTACATCTCCGCCTGGATCAAGGCCACGCGCGGCAGCGACCCCGACGCCTCGCTGTACTACCTCGCGGTGATGCTGGAGGGCGGGGAGGACCCGCGCTTCATCGTGCGGCGCATGGTGATCCTCGCCTCCGAGGACATCGGCAACGCGGATCCGGCGGCGCTCGGTGTCGCGGTGGCGGCGGCGCAGGCGGTCGAGCACGTGGGCATGCCGGAGGCCAAATTCGCGCTTGCCCAGGCCGCGATCTACCTCTCGCTGGCGCCGAAGTCCAACATCGCCGGCCGCGCGCTGGGCGCGGCGCAGCGCCATGTGCGCGAGCAGGGCGCCGCACCCGTGCCAGGCTGGCTGCGCTCGGGGCCGCGGCCGGGACAGGAGGTTGGCGGCTACGACAACCCGCACGCCCACCCGGGCCACATCGGCCCGCAGGAGCTACTCCCCGAGGAGGTGGCCGGCGCCCGCTTCTACGAGCCCGACGAGGCCGAGGCGAGGCTGACGGCGCGGCTGGAGGAGATCCGGCGGGCGCGGGGCCGCGAGGCCTGAGCCGACGCGGTTTGTGTTTACATTTTTTGGACCCCACCAGCTGGTAGGGGTGCGTCGCGTATTGAACTTTTTGGGCCCCAACCATTTACTTTGTGAAGTGGTTGGCGTGTCAAGAGCCGTGATAATCAAACCGGCATGAGCATCGCCGCCCCGACTCCAGCCGAGGACAGCGCCCCGCCGCAGCCACTGCGCGCGCGCAACCCGGCGACCGGAGCGATCCTGGGCAGCGTGCAGGCCACCGCGCCCGAGCAGGTGGAGCGGGTGGTGGGCGCCGCACGCAAGGTGCAGCCGCTGTGGGCGCTGCTGCGGGTGGAGGACCGCGCCCGCTACATGCGCCGCGTGGCGCAGGCGATCATCGACGAGTTCGACGAGCTGGCGCAGCTGATCGGCCGCGAGCAGGGCCGCCCGCGAGCGGAGGTCGCGAGCACCGAGCTGCTGGCGGCGATCGACGCGCTGATCTGGATCGCCGAGGACGGCGCACGTGTGCTCGGCGCGAGGCGCGTGGGGATCCACCGCTCGATGGCACTCTCGCAGCGCGCGCGGGTGGCGTACGAGCCGTTCGGCGTGGTCGGCGTGATCGGCGCCGGCAGCGCCCCGTTCGCGCAGCCGCTCGCGCAGATCGCCGGGGCGCTCTTGGCCGGCAACGGCGTCGTGTTCAAGCCGGCGCGGCGCGCCTGCTTGACGGGCGAGCGGATCATGGGGGTGCTGGCGCGCGCCACGCTGCCGGAGGGCCTCGTGCGGGTGGTGCACGGCGGCACGCAGGTGGGGGTGGCGCTTGCACGCGCCCCCGTGGACAAGGTGCTGTTCACCGGCTCTCCCACCGTGGGGCGCGCGGTGGCCCGGGCGTGCGTCTCCCAGGAGAAGGAGGTGACGGTCGAGCTGGGCGGCAAGGATGCGATGCTGGTGCTCGCCGACGCGCACGTGGCGCGGGCCGCGAGCGGCGCGCTGTGGGCCGGCTGCGCCGGCGCCGGCCAGGCGCGCGGCTCGATCGAGCGGGTGTATGTCGAGCGCGAGGTGTCCGAGCGGCTGCTCACGCACCTCGTCAACGGCGCGCGGGCAATGCGCGTCGGGGACCCCGAGCGCGCGGGTGTGCAAATGGGGCCGCTCGCCTCCAGGCGGCGCCTGGAGCACGTGTGCGAGCTAGTCGCGGAGGCAGTCGCGCAAGGTGCGCGGCTGCACTGCGGCGGTCCCCTGCCGGCGCCGCCCGAGGGCTGCGCCGAGGAGGCCGCGTTCTACGCGCCGGCGGTGCTGAGCGGAGTCACGCACGAGATGCGCCTGATGCGCGAGCCGCTCGACGGGCCGGTGCTGGCGGTGATCGCCGTCGATTCGACCGACCGCGCGGTGGAGTTCGCCAACGACTGCGAGTACGCGCTTGGCGCCTCGATCTGGACGGCCGACCGCCACCGGGGGCTGCGGATCGCACGCGAGCTGCGCACCGGGATGGTGTGGCTCAACGACCACCTCCCCGCGCCGATGATCGCGCGTGGCCCCTGGGGCGCCGCAGCCGGCGGCGGGCTCGGACGCACGCTCGGCGAGACAGGGCTGCGCGGCTGCGCCCAGGAGAAGCTGATCGCGTGGAGCCCCTCCGGCGCACGCGGGCTGTGGTGGCCACCCCACGACGCGCTGCACCAGCGCGCCGCCCATGCGGTCGCGCAGCTGCGATCGGCTCGCGACGCCGACCGCGAGCGCGCTTGGCGCCAGGGGTTGGGGCCGCTGGTGCGGGTGGGGATGCGATCCCTTCGGCGATAACCTCTCTGCATGCCCGCCCAGGCCTATGCAGGCAAGGATTGCGTCTGCCAGCTGCGCAGAGGGATCTGCGACCAGTCGTGCGTGCAGGGGATGCTCGACACCCCCTTCTATATCGCCTGCCTGAAACTGAGCGGTCGCCGCTGCGTGGTCGTCGGCGGGGGTGAGATCGGCCTGGAGAAGGTCGAGGGGCTGCTGGCGTGCGCCGGCGAGGTGACGGTGATCGCCCCGCGCGCTCTGCCCGCGCTGAGGGAGTACGCGCGCGAGGGCTCGATCCGCTGGGAGCGGCGCGAGTACGCCGGCGCCGCCGACCTGGAGGGCGTGTTCATGGCGATCGCCGCGACCGACGACACGGACGTCAACATCCGCGTATGGGAGGACGCCGAGCGCCGCGCGATGCTCGTCAACGTCGTCGACGTGCCGCCGCTGTGCAACTTCATCCTGCCGGCGATCGTGCGCACCGGCTCGCTCGCGATCGCGATCTCCACCGCCGGCGCCTCACCGGCCCTCGCCAAGCGCATGAAGCGCGAGATCGCCGCGCTGTTCGGCGAGGAGTACGCGCGCCTGGCGGTGCTGCTTAACGAAGTGCGCGGCTGGGCCAAGGACACGCTGCCCACCTACGCCGAACGCCGCGACTTCTTCGAGGGGATCGTCGGCGGCGACCCCGACCCGATCGCGCTGCTGCGCGCAGGCGATGAGCCGGCCGTGCGCGAGCTGATCGAGCGTGCTCAGCGCGCCTGCACGCTCCAGGTTGCGGGCGCCTGAAGGTCGCGGGCGCTTGTACGCGGAGCAAGTCCCCGTGCGCCCTCCCGGGGACGGTTGGCGAGTGGGAGTGGACTTGCCGGCGCTCGAGCTGGAGGACCTGACGCGGCTCTACGGCGAACGGGAGGCGCTCGCCGGGGTCTCGCTCTCGCTGCAGCCCGGTCAGACGCTGGTTGTGCTCGGCCCCAACGGCGCCGGCAAGACGACGCTGCTGCGGGTGCTGGCGACATTGCTGCGTCCCCACTCCGGGGAGGTGCGCGTACTGGGTCACGGGCTGCCGGACGAAGCCTGGGCGGTGAGGGGCCGTGTCGGGCTGCTCGGCCACGAGCCGCTGCTCTACCGTGAGCTGACCGCGAGCGAGAACCTCCGTTTCCACGCCCGCTTGCACGGGGTCGGCATGGAGCGGGTGGGGGAGCTGCTGGAGGCGGTGGGCATGGCAAATCGCACTGAGGAGCCGGTGAGGACGCTCTCGCGGGGGATGGTGCAGCGGGTGGCGACCGCGCGCGCGCTGCTGCACGACCCCGAGCTGCTGCTGCTGGACGAGCCACGAGCCAACCTCGACCCTGCGGGGGCGGAGCTCGTGGAGCCGCTGATTGGAGCCAAGTCGGGCCGCACTCGGGTGGTGTGCAGCCACAATCCCGAGGCAGACCTCGATGAGGCGGATCTCGTGCTGGGTCTGCGTAGTGGGCGCCCTGCCATGCTGGCAAACCCGGCGGCACTCACGGGCACCGCGATCAAGGACCTGTACGGGTGAGCGCCGCCACCGATGAGGCGCCGGTGCCGACAGACGTAGCCGCCGAGCACGCCGCACGCACACAGCGGCCGCCGCCCGGTTTCGCGCGCACCGTGGCGACGCTGCTGCGCAAGGAGCTGCTGGTCGAGCTGCGCACGCTGGAGTCGGTGCCGGGGATGTCGCTGTTCGCGGTGACCGTGTTCGTGATTTTCCACTTCGCGCTCAACCGCAGCGGCGTCAACGGCGACGAGGCCTCGGGGATCCTGTGGGTGACGCTGCTGCTGGCGGCGATGCTGGGGATCAACCGGCTGTTTGTCGCCGACGCCGAGGAGGGCGGCTTCGACGGCTTCCTGCTGGCGCCGGTCGATCGCTCCGCGCTGCTGGTGGCGAAGGCGCTCGCGCTGCTCTCCTACCTGGTGGTGCTGGAGCTCGTGGCGGTGCCGGCGTTTGCGCTGCTGCTGCTCGAACCCTCGCTCGGGCCGGCGCTGCCGGATCTCCCCGGCGTGCTGTTGCTGGGCGATCTCGGCATCGCGCTGATCGGCACGCTGGTGGCCGCAATCGCCGTGCGCACCCGCGCGCGCGACCTGCTGGGGCCGCTGCTGGCCCTGCCGCTGCTGGTGCCGGTCGTGATCGGCGGGGCGCGCGCCACCGCGCCGCTGCTGACGCTCAGCCACCAAACCGGGCCGTCACTGCGCTGGCCACTTGAGCTCGCGCTCTATGATCTGGTTTTCGGGCTAATCGCCTACGCCGTCTTCGACTTTCTCCTGGAGGACTAAGCCCATAATCTCTCCCCACCTCTACGGAAAGGGCCTGCGCACGCTCAGCATCGCCACCGTCGCCGCGACGGCGCTTGCGCTCGGCCTGGTGTTCTTCTATGCGCCCCTCGAAGCCGAACAGGGCTTCCTGCAGAAGATCTTCTACGTGCACGTCCCGCTCGCGATCGTCGCGCTGTGCGGCTTCGTGCTCGGTGGCTTGCTCGCAATCCAGCACCTGCGCACGCGCGACTCGCGCTGGGACATGCGCTCCTATGTGGTGATCCACATGAGCCTGATCTTCGCCGTCGGCACGCTGATCACCGGCTCGATCTGGGCGAAGGGCTCGTGGGGGCACTGGTGGGTGTGGAGCGAGCCCACCCTGGTGTCGTTCCTGATCATCTTCCTTTTGTACGCGACCTACCAGCCGCTGCGCTTCGCGATCGAAGATCCCGAGCGCCAGGCGCGCTACGCCTCGGTGTTTGCGATCACCGCGGGGGCGTTCGTGCCGCTCAACTACATGGCGGTCAACCTCTCGACCGCCTACGTGCACCCGCGCGTGTTCGGCAGCACCTCCAACCTGCCGGGCTCGATGGCGCTCACGCTGCTGGTGTCGCTGGTTGCTATGGCGCTGCTGTTCGCCACGCTGTGCAAGTACGAGCTGACGGCCAAGCACGCCCGCGGGCAGCTGCGCGCGCTGCGGCGACGACTGACCGAGGAGCCCACCCCCCGCACGCGCAGTGCGGCCCCCAGTCTTTCGGAGGTCTCCTAGTGCTCCTTGCGGAGACGCCCGCGCTGCCGCTGCACACCGCCGGCAAGTACGTCGCGGCGGCCTACATCGTGCTGTTCTTGCTGGTGTTGATCTATGTGGCGATCATGGCCATCCGCCTGAGTCGTATCGAGCAGCAGCTCGGGGAACTGCTTGAGCTTTCCGAGCGAGAGACCCACGAGCCCGAAGCCGTCGAGCTGGAGACCACGCCCGCATGAGCGAACTGTTGGCACTCGGCATCTCGCACAAGACCGCCCCGGTCGCGCTGCGTGAGCGCCTGGCGTTCACCGAGCCCGGTGCGGTGCGACTCGCGCAGCGGCTGATCGCCACCGCCGAGGTGCGCGAGGCCGTGGTGCTCTGCACCTGCAACCGCACCGAGCTCTACCTCGTCGTCGGCGGGCCGGGCGGGGATCTGGTCCAGGCGCAGGAGGACGCACTAGGGATGCTCGCCGAGCACGCCTCGATCGACCGCGCCGAGCTGGCGCAGGAGATCTACTCGCCGCACAACTGCGACGCCGCCCGCCATCTCTACCGGGTGACGGCGGGCCTGGAATCGATGATCGTCGGGGAGGCCGAGATCCAGGGGCAGGTTAAGCGCGCCTTCGAGGCGGCGCTGCAGGCCGGCTGTACCGGGCCACTCTCCAACCGCGTGTGGAGCGCCGCGCTGACGGCGGGCAAGCGGGTGCGCTCGGAGACCGCCATCGGCTCCAGCCACGTCAGCGTCCCCTCCGCCGCCGTGGGCCTGGCGGTCGAGCTGCTCGGCGATCTGCGCGAGCGCCACGTGGTGATCCTCGGCGCCGGCGAAACCAGCGAGCTGACCGCGCAGGCGCTCGCCGACCGGGGAGCCGGGACGATCTTCGTCGCCAACCGCCACGCCGACCGCGCGCGCAGCCTCGCGCAGCGCTTCGGCGGCTCGGTGGTCGGCCTCGACGGGCTCCCCGAGCAGCTGGCAACGGCCGACATCGTCGTCTCCTCCACCTCCTCCCCGCACCCGATCGTCGGCCGCGACGAGCTGGCACAGGTGCTCGACCAACGGCACGGACGGCCGCTGCTGTTGATCGACATCGCGGTACCACGCGACATCGATCCCCGCTGCGGTGAGCTGGAGGGCGTGACGCTGTACGACATCGACGACCTCCAGCAGGTGGTCGCGCGCAACCTCGACAGCCGCGCGAGCGAGGTGCCGCGGGCCGAGCAGATCGTCGAGGAGGAGATCCGCCGCTTCGCCGGCTGGCTCGGCCAGCTGGATGCTCTGCCCACCGTCAGCGCCCTGCGCGAGCACGGCGATGCGATCGTCGCGCAGGTGCTGGCGGAGAACGACGGCCGCTGGGAGTCGGCCTCCCCGCGCGACCTCGTGCGCGTCGAGGCGCTCGCCCGCTCGATCGCCAATCGCATCCTGCACGAGCCCACGATCCGCCTGCGCAGCCTCTCGGAGAGCCGCTCCCACGCCTCTTTGCAGCTGGTGCGCGAGCTGTTCGCGCTGCAGGAGGAGAACCAGGACGAGCAGGCACCCTCCGCGGGGCTGGCAAAGGTCCACGACCTGCGCAGCCGTCGCGAGCACTGATGCGGCTAGGCACCAGGGGCAGCGCACTCGCACTCGCACAGGCTGACCTCGTCTCGTGGCTGCTCGGCGGCTGTGAGATCGTCACGATCGCAACCGCAGGCGATCAAGGCTCCACCATCGGCGACAAGTCCCGCTGGGTGAGTGAGTTGGAGCGCGCGTTGAGCGCCGGGGAGATCGACCTCGCCGTGCACTCCGCCAAGGACGTGCCCGGGGAGCTGGCCGGCGGCTTGGCGCTGCTGGGCGCACCGGCCCGCGCGGCGGCCGAGGATGTGCTGTGCACGCCGCATGCAAAGTCTTTCGTTGCGGACGCCCGCCAGCCGGCCGGCCTGGATAGCCTGCCCTCGGGCGCACGGGTGGGGACGAGCAGCATCCGTCGCGCCGCGCAGTTGCGGGCCGCGCGCGAGGACCTCGAGGTGGTGGCGGTGCGCGGCAACGTCGACACGCGCCTGCGCAAGCTCGACGAAGGCGGCTTTGACGCGCTCGTGCTCGCCCGCGCCGGCTTGCAGCGTCTCGACCGCGAGGCCGAGATTGCCGCGATGCTCGACCCCGCGCGCTTCGTCCCCTCCCCCGGCCAGGGCACCCTCGCGCTGGAGGGACGCGCCGAGGACGACACCACGCGCGCGGCGGCGCAGGCGATCACCGACGACAAGGCATTCGCCTGTTTGCAAGCTGAGCGCGCCGTGGCGCACGCGCTCGAGGCGAGCTGCGACGCGCCGCTCGGCGCATACGCCTACGACTACGGCTGCGGCTGCCTGCTCCTGCGCGCCTGGGTCGGCCTCCCCGACGGCTCGGCGTGGGTCGACGACGAACTGCTGGGGGGCTTCTACGACCCCGAGGCGCTCGGTCGCCGCGTGGCGGAGAGGCTACTCGGCGCCGGTGCCGGAGAGCTACTGGCCGATCGGGGACCTGCCGACGCGGGCGAGCCGACGCGGGCGATCGGCGGACACCAGTGATCGGCAAAGGCGACCACGCAGTAGGCAGGCGACGGTTCACTGTTGTCGTTCACCAGCGCGCTATCGAAAACCGCTTCGTTTTCGGGGCGCGGATGCTCTGCGCTGGGGTTGGGGGCGCCATACATGTAGTAGTCAACGAGTTCCACACGCCTCGATACGTCCGCGAGGCGTAGGAAGTCTTCCGCCGAGATACGCTGCGATTCGGCATTGCCGTCGAGCGGTGTGGGCCTGGAGCCGTTGTCCAGCTCCACGCCTTGCTCGCTCAGCCAGATTCTCGGCTTGCCCAAGCCCGTGCTCGTCAGTTTCGCGAACTCGTCGGCGTCACGGTTTTCGTATTTCGCCAGCTCATCGGGGGATCCGGGAACGAGGTCACGATAGTCGTGCAGGCCCCACACTCGCGGCTTGAGATGGTGCTTAACCATGAATTCCTTGTAACGCGCCACATACGGCCCGAATTCCGCAAATTCACCAGCGACCATCGTGCAGCCGCAGTGGAGCGCAACCACCACCGAATTCGCCACTTGCCACAGCCTCCCCGCCCGCGACGCAGACAGAGAGGATTTGCCTCCATCCGGCTCATTCCAAGCTCCCCACAGCCTCACCGCCGGCAGGCCCGCAGAGGCTTTCATGTGGTCTTTGATGAGCGCCCGGACGGCCTCGCGGTAGCGCTCGATCGGCGGCGCTCGACAGCCTGTCCGATCCAGGCAGCCCTTCGACCACAGCGTGATGTAGGGCTGGAGGTGTTCTCCGTTGGCGTTCACTTCCTGAACTTTCCGCAGCCAAGTGGTCAACGCTTCGCTCTGCGTGAATTCGAGCCTTTTTTCTGCCTTCTCTTGCTCTTCCCGTTTTTCCGTCGATTCGAGGACGGCTTCGTAGGGGAGCACCAGCCGTGCGATGCGGACGTGCAGCGGCCCTTCGAGCAACCGCCGATCGAAGGCCGGGCCGAAGGCTGCAGCCCGCTGGTCGGCTAGTCCGTAAAGGAGATCCTGAGGGCGAGCCGCGCTGGCGCGATTGCTCGGCGCGGCAACCGTTGCCGCCACCATCACCGGGAAGACCGTGGTGGGTGTCGGCGACACGCTAACCGTGATCGTGTTGCCAGCGACGCTCAGCGACACAGGCACACGGCCGCCACTGGCGTCGGTGGCCGTGGGCAGCTCTAGAACCATCAGCGCCGCACCACCCGTCTGCTGTTCCGCTGCTGCCATCGAGCTCGCGGCGGCGGCGTACTGGGCCTGGGTTTCCTGCGGCCTCAGCTCGCCCGGGGTCGCCTGAGCCGAGACCGTCGAGGTCGGCCCTTCCAAAGCGTTGCCCAGCGGGCCTTCCCAGGGTGGGCCATCCGGGCCGGGCGGGCCTTCAACCACCGCGACCCCTCCATAGGCGAGCTGCAGCAGGTGCTGCCCGGGGCCCAGGCCGGCTTCCCAGGGGAACGAGGTGGGAGCTTCGCGCGAGCGCAGCTGCACAACCGTTGTGACCCCGAGCGCGTCGGGACGGACGGTCACGTCGGTCGCCGGCCAGATGCCCGCAAACAACAACACGGCCCCGTTGACGACGGTCGGCAGGCTCGAGCCTGGTGAGGTGCTCAGCGGGGTCAAGCTCAGTTCGCCGTCCCGCGTATTGACCGCGAATTCACCCGCGGTTTCCTTGGAGATCGTGGAGCTCGTCAGGGCGCCGGTGACCGAACCGCTGGCCCGTGCGGGCCCGGGGCCGGTCAACAGTGCCAGCCCGAGCATCAACGCCCCGATCGGGACGCCGACCACCGTCCGTCGCCATACGCCCATGCCGTCACACCTTTCAGTCGGCCGATCATGCGCCTCGCTGGGCGTCGGAGGCAACGCCGGTGGGACTGTACTAGCGTGGCGCTCGTGCAAGCGTACCTCGACGGCGAACCCGATGGCGGCGGTAGGTGAACGGGCGCGTCTTCCTCGTCGGCGCCGGCCCCGGCGACCCCGGTCTGTTGACGGCCCGCGCGCTGGAGCTGATCGCACAGGCCGACACGATCCTCTACGACCGCCTGATCCCCGCCGAGGCGCTGGAAGGCGCCCGACCGGATGCTGAGCTGCTGTTCGTCGGCAAGGAGGGCGGGGGAGAGTCGGTGCCCCAGGAGCAGACGGAGGCGCTGATGGTACAGCGCGTGCGGGCAGGCAAGATGGTGGTGCGGCTGAAGGGCGGCGACCCATTTGTGTTCGGCCGCGGCGGCGAGGAGGCGCTGACGTTGCGCGCGGCGGGCATCCCCTTCGAGGTCGTGCCCGGGATCACCGCGGGCGTGGCCGCCACCGCCTACGCGGGCATCCCCGTCACGCACCGCGGGCTCGCCAGCGCAGTGGCGCTGATCACCGGGCACACGCGGGCCGATGGTGTAGGCATAGAGGGGGGTGACGTAGGCCGGGATGCGGGAGATACCGAGCGTCAGCGGGAGGGACCAGTTGACGGTGCGGAGGACACTGCGATCGACTGGCCCGCGCTCGCGGCCTTCCCGGGGACGCTCGTATTCTACATGGGTGTGCGCCAGCTACCGCACATCGCCGCCTCGCTGATCGACGCGGGGCGGCCCGCCTCCGAGCCGGCGGCGATCGTCGAACGGGGCACGCTGCCCCACCAGCGCGCCGTCAGCGGCACGCTCGCCACGATCGCCGAGCGGGCGCGCGCGGAGGACATTCGGGCCCCCTCGATCACCGTGGTGGGCGCCGTAGCCGGGCTCGCCACCCAACTCGCCTGGCGTGCGCCGCTGCCGCTGAGCGGGCGCACCGTGGCGGTCACTCGCGCCCGAGCCCAAACCAGCGGGCTCGCCCGGCGGCTGCGAGAGCTGGGCGCTGAGGTGGTGCAGGCCCCAGTGATCCGCGTCCAGCCACTCCGCTCCGCGCCGCGGCGACTCGGTGAGAATGCTTTCCCTTCAGAGCCCAACCAATCCGCTCCGAGCCCGCCCTCGATCGCTCCTCTCGACCCGGCAGCTGCACTGAACCTCTCCCCGTACGACCTGATCTGCCTCACCAGCCCCAACGGCGTGACCCATCTGTTCGAGCGCCTCGCCCAATCCGATCGCCATCCCAGCGACGCGCGGGCGCTGGCCGGTGCGCGGGTGGCAGCGATCGGCCCCGGCACCGCGCGGGCGCTGGCCGAGCACGGCATCACCGCAGACATCGTCCCCGAGCGCTACGTGGCCGAGTCGCTGGTGGAGGCGCTCGCCGAGCTGCCGGTCCGCCACGCGCTGATCGCCCGGCCGCGCGAGGCCCGCGACGTGCTCCCCGACGCCCTGCGAGCCCGTGGCGCCGAGGTGGACGTGTTGGAGCTGTACGAAACCGTCGCCGAGCCGCTTCCCCCAGCGGCGCTCGCCGCGGTGCGGGCGGCCGACTACGTCACCTTCACCTCATCCTCCACCGTGCGCTTCTTCCTGGAGGCGGCCGGCGGCGGGGCGGACCTGGCGCCGGCCACGCGCATCCTCTCGATCGGCCCCGTCACCAGCGCCACTCTGCGCGAGCACGGCCTCGAGCCCGATGTGGAGGCAGCGGATCACGACGTCGACGGCATGGTGGCAGCGCTGCTCGCGGATGCCGCCTCACGCGATGAGTGAGGGCCCGCCGCTCGGCCATCCCCGCCTGCACCTGCGCGGCACCGACTCGACCAACGAGCAAGCCCGCACGCTCGCGCTGGCGGGGGCACCGCACGGCACGCTCGTAACCGCCGCCGAGCAGACCGCGGGACGCGGGCGGCAGGGCCGCCGCTGGAGCGCGCCGACCGGTAGCGCGCTGTTGATGTCGCTGATCCTGCGGGAGCCACCTCCACTGCTGCCGCTGATCGCCGCGGTCGCGGTGTGCGACGTGGCCGGAGACGACGCCCGTGTCAAGTGGCCCAACGACATCGTGTTCGCGCGTGGCGGCCAACTCGCCAAGCTCGCCGGGATCCTGATCGAGGGCCGCCCGCAGGAGGGCTGGGCGGTGCTCGGCATCGGCGTCAATGTCGCGGTGCGGGTGGAGGAACTCCCGGCCGAGCTGCGCGACACCGCCGCGAGCATGGGGCTCTCAAGCAAGGAGATCGAGCCACTGCTGGGGCGGCTGCTCCCGGCGCTCCAGCGGCGTCTAGGGGAGCCGTCGGCTGCGATCCTCGACGCATGGCGCGCGCGCGACGCGCTGCGGGGGCGGGAGATCTCGTGGACCGGGGGATGCGGGCGCGCCGATGGCGTCGATGGCGACGGGCGGTTGGTCGTCGCGCTTGCCGGTGGCGGGCACACCACGCTCGACGCCGGGGAGGTTCATCTCAAGGTGGGGGGTTAGCTCGCTTCTCCGTATATTGGGCGATTCGGGGTATTTCGGCAGGGCTGCAGTTTATTCCGAGGCCCTTTACATTCAGACCGACACGTAGACTCTCGGGCAGTGGCCATCGAGCGCTTCGTCTGGACCGATCACGCGTTGCTCCGGCTTGACCAACGACATCTGACGCGATCTGATGTTGAGCGGGCGATCCGCGACGGACACCGCGGACGGCAGGTCAACGACGGACAGGCCGACTGGCTCATCGAGGGCCTCACCACCCACGGGGTCCGTTTTGAAGCCGTATACGACCACCCTGCGGAGGACGACGAGACGACAGCACGCATCGTGTCGGCGTGGCGGGTGGGCTAGTGGCTGGGGCCTGACGCGGTAACCTCGAATGACCATGTACGCCTACTACGACCCCGAGGCGGACATCGCCTGGCTCCCGACCGGCGAGTCCGACGATGTCGTCAGCGAGCGCGTCCCTGGAGGTCTGCGCGACTACGACCGTGCGACTCATACGCTCGTCGCTATCGAGATCTGGGACGCCAGCACTCGCCTACCTCGAACCTTGCTCGAAGCCCTTCCGACACCCGCCGCCCCCGCAGCGCCGCAGCGTAGAACAGCGGGAAGCCCGCTGGGATGAAGGAATACGCCCCGCCTTGAGCCCTCTCCCGCGCGTCAGCGCGAACACGGAGGCGAAGCCGACGCCTCCCGATGCACCCCAGAAAGCTGAAGTAGCAGACATCGGCAGACGAACCGCCAGAACGGCCGCCAGACGCGACCGAGCGTAAGACGACCTGAGCGTCAAAACCCTGTTCCGCAGCGGTATATTGGCTGTCCAGGGGCCATAGCTCAGCTGGGAGAGCGCCTGCTTTGCAAGCAGGAGGTCGCCGGTTCGATCCCGGCTGGCTCCACTGGAGGAAGTGCCTGCAAATCGGTGGGTTTTGGGAGGCAGGTGGTATTTGATTGGTACTCGGTTCGGGCAGAGAGTACCGCATGTGAGTACCACATCGGGCCTTGTTTTGCCGAGGGGCCCGGGATTTGGCGGGTTGCAGGCAGGGGGTTGCTGGTCCGAGCCCAGTATCGCCATCGTCGGATTTGGCTCTGGAGGGCGGGATTCACGCCTTACGGCTCTCCGGTTTGGTAGCAATTGGTCGCAATCCTCGGAGAACAGGCGTCTCGAAGGCTGGCTCGGGCCATGTGGCGTCTGCGCCGATGTGGGTCTCCCTGCGCTCAATGGCGGACTGGCGAGTATTTGGCGAGCGGCTGATCGCAGAGATGGCCTTTCCGATCTCCGGAGCTGGTGCGACGCGAGCAATTCCATTTAGCACGTCAGACTCCGCGTTTAGACTCACGCTGTGGCGATAGATGAGCACGCTGTGCGTCGAGCGCTCGGCGAGGTCGACGAGCTTGAAGACTTGGGCGGCGGCGGTCAAGGCCGCGTCTGGCGTGTCAAGCAGAATGGCCAGGAGACCGTCCTCAAGGTGATTCCCGGCGCCGAGGACGCCGAGCGTGTTCGGCGCGAGGCCGAGTCGCTACGCAGCATCAACTCCCCACGTGTCATGGCGTACCACGACACGACCGTCATCGAGGATGGCGACCAACGCTGGCCAGCTATCCGGGGGGAGTATGTTCCGGGTGGCACAGTGGCGGATGCCCTGAAGCGCGACGAGCGGCCGACGGTCGATCAAGCGTTGCGGTGCGCTCGCGGCGTTCTGGAAGGAGTCGCCGCCATCCACGAGCTTGGGCGCGTGCATCGCGACATCAAGCCGCAGAACGTCGCGCTCCGCAACGGTGCTTGGGACGAGCCCGTGGTCCTCGATCTCGGCCTGGTCAGGGATCTCGACAACAGCATCACCCGCTACCCCGAGATGCTGTTGAGCGCCGCTGAGTTTGGGCATGCTGGTGCCGTTTTGGGTGGGCATCGGTGGGTGGGGTACGAAAGAAGAAGTAAGTGATGGTCGTGGGCACGTCGTTTGCCTGTGGGCATGG
>JBEKYV010000320.1:0-4650 GCA_049510515.1 Solirubrobacteraceae bacterium
CAACTGGGTAGCGGCATGGAACGAGAACCCCAAACCATTCATCTGGACCAAGACCGCCGAGCAGATCCTCGAGTCCATCTCACGACTTCTAAAACGAATTAACGGCGCGGGACACTAGA
This sequence comes from Solirubrobacteraceae bacterium, assembly GCA_049510515.1. GTDB lineage: Bacteria > Actinomycetota > Thermoleophilia > Solirubrobacterales > Solirubrobacteraceae > Palsa-744. The sequence continues at coordinate 120 of JBEKYV010000320.1, forward strand.
GTCGCCACGCGCGTCGCATGTTTGAGCAAAGCCGCGCGGGTCTGGGTCGAGATAGGCTCGGATGCGATGGCCTGGTCAGTTGAGCCGATCACCATTGCTGCAAGGATCACCAAGCCTAATGAAACCGCACGCCACTCTTTCCAGTGCACTTGGACAGATTAGCGGAGCGAGCCTGGCTCATGAGCGATTCGGTTCGACACGGCGGTAAAGAACGTCCAGCGGCGAGAGCAGTGCATGCTCCACGTAGCGCTCGCCGAGCACGGCGCTGATCTTCACCCGACCGACGTCGAGGTCGTGCATCTCCACGAGGATCCACGCCGGTGCGTGGCGGGAGAGATCGAGGCCACGCAGTGCCTGATCCTCGTAGCCCTCGACATCGAGCGAGAGCAGATCCACTCCATCGCAGCCGGCCTCGTCCAACAGACTGCTGAGTGCTCGTGCGGGCACTCGTTCGACACGGTGGTCACGCCAGCCCAGTACGAGCCCTCCTTGAACCCATTCGTCGCCCTCGCCGCGCGAGCCTCGCACAGTTGTAAAGAGGTCGCCGAACTCCATCTCAATCTCCTGTCCATCCGCCTCTGGCGAGGCGAGCGCGCATTGAAAGACCCGCGCCCCGGGGCGGTTGCGCCGAGCCTCGGCAGCCATCTCGTGCATCGGCTCCACGAGGATCCCCCGCCACCCCCTGAATCGCTCCAGGTAGTAGGTGTTCGACTGGGTGTAGCCGTCGTGCCCACCCGCTTCGACGAAGAACCCACGGTCGCGGTCGATGATTGCATCCAGCCGGCGGTCCATGCCGTGCAGCGCAGGCCGCGAGCAACGCGCCGAGCCTCGCCGCTCGAAGGCGCGCCGTCTCGCGCGGGCGAGCGCGTAGCGTACGCGGATGACCGTCTCACGCACACCTACGGCCTTCAGCAGGCGCGTGATCCAGCGGGTGACGGTGAACTGGATGCGCTGACGTAGAGGCAGGCCGCCCGGCATCACCGAAGACTATAGGCAGGCTGTGGCGGCCTCCTGGGCAGGCGATGGCGTGTCCGCTGCGTCCGCGCCTGGCTGGCGGTACTTCCCGTAGTCTGCGCCACCGTGCCCCGCGTTCTGATCGTCCGTGGCCATCAGGCCACCCAGTGGGAGCTGCACCCGTGGCGCGAGCTGCCAGAGCGCTTCGAGGTCGCTTTTCTGCTCACCGGCTCCAACCGTTTCGCGACCCCCGAAGGGCTGCGGCCGGTGAAGGCGCGCGCGCTACGCGACCTGCTTCCCCCGGGGCCGCTCGGCGAGGTCGGCGCCGGGGTACTCGGCGACCGCTACCTCTTGGCCGACGAGGCGTTCGCTGCAGCCGACATCGTGCACGCCGAGGAGCTCTCCTACTGGTTCGCGGCGGAGGCCGCTCGCCGCAAGCGCCGCCACGGCTTTCGGCTGGTGCAGACCGTCTGGGAGACGCTGCCGCTGATGGCTGCCTACCGCAACCGCCACGCCCGCCGATACCGCGAGCTGGTGCTCGCCGAGACAGACCTCTTCCTGCCGGCAACCGAGCGCGCGGCGCAGGCCCTGCGCCTCGAGGGTGTCGCGCCCGAGCGCACGACGGTATGCCCTCCCGGGATCGAGGTGGGCCGCTTCGCAATCGCCCCACCCGACCCCCCGCCGGGGGAGCACACGATCGTCTCCCCCGGCAGGCTGGTTTGGGAGAAGGGCCACCACGACGTGCTGCGGGCGCTCGCCGCACTGCACCGTGGGCTCGTGAAGTTGCCGGGCGGCGCAATCGCGCGTCCCCGACTGCTGATCGTCGGCTCAGGCCCCGAGGAGGGCCGCTTGCGCGAGCACGCCGCCGAGCTGGGGCTGAGCGACTTCGTCGAGATCCAGGGCGTCCCCTACGAGCGGATGCCGGCCGTCTTCGCCGGGGCCTCCGCGATGGTGCTCGCCAGCCTGTCCTCCGCCGCGGCCGTCTACCACCCCTTCGACGTTCCTCGCGCGTTTTGGGAGGAGCAGTTCGGCCTGGTGCTCGCCGAGGCGATGGCCGCGGGCCTCGCGATCATTGCGACAACCAACGGCGCAATCCCCGAAGTGCTCAATGGCGCATCAACCAACCTCGTGGCCCCTGGCGACTGGATGGAGATCGCGCGTGCTCTCGCGACCGGCCCGCTCGACCGCCCCCCGGGCGCGCGGGTCTCCTACCCCGCCGAGATCGTGCACCGTTATTCGACCGCCGCCGCCGCCGAGCGCCTCGGCGCGGCTTACGACCAGCTGCTGGCGAGCCAGTGAGTACTCACGCGTGCGAGATTTGTCGCAATGCCGCCGGCAACAGTGTGTTTACGGCGCGCGAGATGATGTTTGGCCTGCGCGAGCGCTTCGATTATCTTGAGTGTGCGGAGTGCGGCTGTCTGCAGCTGCTGGACGTACCCAGCGACCTATCAAGGTTCTACCCCGACGATTACTACTCCCTGGGCGACATTCCGGCGATCGCGGATCGGTCAGGCTTGGCGAAGGCAAGGAAGGCGCGCGCCGCCGCCCTGCTGCGCACACCCGCCCGAGTGGTCGATGCGCTTGTGCACGCCGGGTGGGTGTCGCCTTGGTTCGTCCCGACGGAGTTCATGTGGCTCGCGGGTTTGGGATTGAGAACATCCTCCGCCGTGTGCGACCTGGGATCTGGCAGTGGGCAGGTGCTTGGGTGGATGCTCGAGCAGGGTTTCTCGAACCTGGCCGGCTTCGATCCCTATGTCGACCACGATCTGTGCATTGGTGGGCGGATCCCGATCCGCAGGGCTGGGCTGGACGACATGCCGGGGGACTGGGATCTGATCATGCTCAATCACTCCTTTGAGCACATGGCGCAGCCGGCCGCGGTCCTGGCGAGCCTGCGTGACCGCCTCAACAGCAACGGACACATCGTCATCCGTATTCCGATCGCGACCAGCTGGGCTTGGCGGACGTATGGCGCGGATTGGGCACAGCTCGACGCCCCGAGGCATCTCTTCATCCACACCCAACGATCGATGAGCATCCTCGCGGAGCAGGCAGGCATGACCGTCGCGCGCGTGTTCTTCGATTCCGGGTCCTTCCAGCTCTGGGGAAGCGAGCAATACAGGAAAGACATCCCCCTCCGCGATCCACGCTCATACTTCGAGGACCCGGAGACCGCGCTCTTCACGCCGGCCGAGATCAAGGATTTCGAGCGTCGTGCGCTGCGCTTGAATAAGCAGGGGGCCGGCGACAGCGCCGGATTTGTCTTGGAAGCTGTCTCATAAGATCATCGCTCCCAGCATCGCCGCCAGGCGCCGTCGGGCTCGACATCTCCGCGGCCACCGACGCCGACATCGTGCATGACCTGGAAGTTTTCCGCAGGCGGTAAAGTCGGAGCACAATGAGAGGGCGCATCCTCAGCCTGGTCGCACTCACTCTGCTCTCGGTTGCCATGCTCTGGTTGGGTGTGGTCGCTGGCTCCGCTCGGCGCGTCACACGCATGGCGGGCGCCCGCGCGATCGACCTTCGCATTATCTACTCCGAGCCGCGCGGGGGCTTTGGTCCGGAGAGATATAGCCTGCGCTGCGACCCCGCGTCCGGAACACTGCCCCATGCCGGGGTGGCATGCGAAGCGATCGCCAGAGAACCGGAACTGGTGCTGGCTGGTCCTGGACAGGATCACTCCTGCCCTGCCGGTGTGTCCGCTGTCAGGGTTCGCGGCGAGTACCTTGGGCAGTACGTGGACGTGGACTTCTCTCCCTGCGCGAGTCAGCCGGGGGACCCGCTCGAACGCTGGCTGTCGCTGCTGCCGGCGGCTCTTCAGCACCAGGAACGCGTGCGGCTCGACCACGGGTTCGGGTTGTTCAGCCTCGGTGAGCGCCGGGGGGCCGTGCTGTCTCTGCTTCTTCGCCCCCAGGAACAGCGGGCCGGCATCAGCATATATCGACCGGAAGTTGTGGAAGGAGTTGCTCAGGGATCGGCTCCAGAGGTCTTCGGCGTCGGTTACGACCACGCCGGCCGGGTTGTGAGCCTGCTCAGCGACTGGAGTGGGCTTGAGATCCACGGATTCCCGATAACGCTCCAAACCCCAGCCGATGAGACCGAACTGATCCGCCAACTCAAAGGATGGATCCACGTGCGCTGTGGAGGGGTGAGCGGCTTGATGGATCACCCCTCGAACCGCCATGTGCCGAGGACAGTGGTGTGGATGGCGGGCGAACAGGCCACCGTCAGCATCTCGGACGCGGGAGTCGCGATCTGCTCAGCCGCGACTCGTTCTTTGATCAGTTAGCCCGTGCCCCCAGATAGCGATAGATCCGGTATCGCCGTTGCCTGGGCTCGCGGGATCTGATTGCCAGCCACCGCCCCCAGCACCCCGAGCACCCGCTCGGCGAACCCATCCCAGCTGAACTGCTCCGCCCGCTCCCGCGCGCGCCGGCCCAGCTCGGCGCGGTGGGGCTCGTCGCCCAAGACCCGCTCGAGGCCGGCCGCGATGCTCGCCACGTCCAGGGGATCGGCGTACTCGACCGCGTCGCCGCCGACCTCGGGTAACGAGGAGACATCGGAGGTGAGTACCGCA
>JBEKYV010000321.1:0-4637 GCA_049510515.1 Solirubrobacteraceae bacterium
CCGCGTCGAGGGCGGCGATCACCGCGTCGGGGTCGATGGCCTCGCCGAACACGATCGATTGGCTGGCGGCGTAGCGGGCGACGGCGTTGGTGTTCTCGAACGCGAGCACGAGCCGGCCGGCGGCGTAGGCACGGGCGCGAGCGACCTCGTCCTCGGTGGGCCCGTCGGTGCGCAGCTCCTCGACGATCTCGCGCATGCGGGTGTAGGCCTCGATGCACTTGCTGGAGTCAAGGCCCGACCCCAGCTGCAGGATCGGCACGTCGGCGAAGGAGTGATCGAGCGCGTACACCGAGTAGCAGAGGCCCCGTTTCTCGCGGATCTCGTCGAACAGTCGCGAGCCCATCGAGCCTCCGAGCAGCGTCGAGTAGATCGCGAGCGCCGCGCGCTGCGGGCGATCGCTGACGTCCACCGCCGGGCGGTAGATCATGCGCAGGTGCGACTGGTTGGTGTCGCGCTGCTCGACCGCGATCTGCGGCGCGAACGCGGGCGCCGGCACGTAGGGCTCGGGCTTGCCGAGCGTGGGGAAGCGCGCGAAGCAGTCGTGCAGCTCGGCGTCGGGCGGCAGATGGTCGAGGTTGCCCACGAGGAACGCGCCCCCGCGGGCCCCCGCCCAGCGGCGCTCGCGGAAGGCGACGATCGCCTCGCGCGTGAAGCTGCGCAGGTTGTCCTCGGGGCCCAGCACTGTGCGTCCCAGCGGGTGCTCGCCGAAGGCGGCACGGTCGATCAGGTACTCGGCGACGGTTGATGGTTGGTCGTAGGCGCGGTTGATCTCCTGGATGACCACGCCGCGCTCGCGGTCGAGCTCCTCGGGGTCGATCCGCGGGCGGCCCACGAAGTCGCTCAGCAGGTCGATCGCGGCCGGCGCGGACTCTGCGCGGACGGTGATGTGGAAGGCGACGAGGTCGTGGGAGGTGTACGCGTTCAGCACGCCTCCGAGGCGCTCGGCGGTCTCGTTGACGTCGGTGTAGGTCGGGTACTTCTCGCCGCCCTTGAACACGAGGTGCTCGAGGAAGTGCGCCATCCCGTTCTCCTCGGTGCGCTCGGTGCGCGCGCCGGCGTCGAACGCCACCAGCGCGGTCAGCGCGCGCGTGCCCGGCACCTCAACGCGGTGGACGGGCAGGCCGTTGGTTGGGACCGTGGTGGTGGTGATGCTCGCCATCGCCCTACCTTATCTCCCCCCGTGTTCGTGGGCGGCGGCGATCCCCGTGTCTTGGGCGGCGGCGATCGCGAGGTGGGGCGTGGGCAAACGCTTCTTTTTGGGCCTCTAACCAAATAGGACTTATTCTCGTTTGGTTAGGGCTGACCAAATAGGACTTATTCTCGTTTGGTTGGGGCGCGAAAAAATGAACCACAACCCCCCAGAGGGCTGGTGGTTGGAGCACTTCTTTTGAGCCCCGCCAAATGAGATCAAGTCTCATGTTGAATTGGTGCTTACCGGGGCGAGCGCATGCGCGACCTCGTAGGCTGGGGGGCGATGACACCTCGCCGCCAGCCCCTGACGTTCCTGGTCACCCTCGCCGCGGTCATCGTGCTGCTGCTGGCGCTGGTGGCCGCGGGCATCTGGTGGGGTGGGCACCCCGAAGACCTGCCCGGCTTCATGCAGCGCACCTTCGTCGCTAACCGTGGCACGCGCGTGGTGGACGAAGCACTGGCAAGGATCCACCGGGAGTACTACCGCCCGATCGGCGAAGCGCAGCTCTCAAACGCCTCGATCTCGGGCGCCGTCGCCAGCCTAGACGACCCCTTCTCGCACTATCTCACGGCCAAGGAACTGAGCGAATTCGACCACCCTGGCAGCTTCAGCGGCATCGGCGTGGAGGTCAACCCCAGCCCGAAAGGGCTGGAGGTTGTGCAGGTCTTCAACGACACCCCGGCATCGCGCGCCGGGCTGAAGCCCGAGGACCTGATCGTGGCGGTCAATGGCCGCAGCCTCGCGGGCCTGCCGGAGGACGACGCGACCAGCCTCGTCAAAGGCGCCCCCGACACCAACGTGACGCTGCGCGTGGAAGAACCCGCGGCAGTACAGGCGGGCGGTGCCGCGGGGACAGGTACGGGCAGGTCCACGGGCGGGCATGCAGGCGGCTCTTCGGGCCGTTCGTCGAAGGGGAACTCGGCCGGGCAGCGGGCGGGCGGGCAACCTACTATCCGAACGGTCACCCTCACCCGCGCGACGATCTCCGAGCCGGTGGTCGCCTCGATCACGCGCAAGGTGCACGGCATCCCTCTCGGCGTGGTGGCGCTCGCCGAGTTCAGCGCCGGCGCGCACGCGGAAGTGCTGGAAGCGGTCGAGCACGAGCTGCAGCAGGAGCACGCGCGCGGGCTGGTGCTCGACCTGCGCTCGAACCCCGGCGGCCTGGTGGAAGAGGCGCAGCTGATCGCCTCGTACTTCCTGCCCCGCGGCGCGGTGGTCGTCACCACGCGCGGGCGCGTACAGCCGACCCAGGCGCTGCGCGCGGTGGGAGGGTCGATCCCGGCGTCGATCCCGATGGTGGTGCTGGTGGACCGCGACACCGCCTCCGCGGCGGAGATCACAACGGGGGCGCTGCAAGACCATCACCGCGCAACGGTGGTGGGCACGCACACGTTCGGCAAGGGCGTCTTCCAGGAGGAGCAGTCGCTGGCCAACGGCGGCGCGCTGGATATCACCGTCGGCGAGTACTTCACCCCCAACGGCCACAACCTCGGCGGCGGCGGGGTGCACGAGGGCGCGGGGATCACCCCCGAAGTGAAGGTGCCGGTAAAGCTCATCGATACTCCCCATGCCCTCGCGGTCGCGCTGGAAACGCTGGCCGCCAAAGTCAAGTGAAACCGCACCAACCCCGGGACGGCCGGGGCGGCAGGCGGGGTCGAGACGGGCAGCAGGGCCGAGACGGATCTGGTGAAGGCGATCGCGGCGGCCGGGGCGGCAAGCGGGGCAAGCCCGGCAAGGGCGCTCGCGGCGGCGGCCGCGGGTCGGGCAGCGCACGCGTGGTGTGGCCACCACAGCAGCGCGAGAGCGCACAGGAGGCGATCGAGCAGCTGATGCGAGACCGCGGCCTCGAGCGCCGCTTCGAGCAGGGCGTGGAGCGCGCAGCGAAGGCGGCACGCGAGCGCCCGAGGGTTGCGGTGGGAGCCGCGGCGCGGCGGGATTTACGCGAGCTGGCGACGTTCACGATCGATCCAATCACCGCACGCGACTTTGACGACGCGATCTCCGCCGAGCGCGAAGCGGACGGGGGCATAACGGTGTGGGTGCACATCGCCGACGTGAGCGCGTACGTGCGCGAGGGCTCGCCGCTGGACACAGAGGCGAGGGAGCGCGCGACCAGCGTGTATGTGCCGGGCGCCGTAGAGCCGATGCTCCCCGAGGCGCTCTCCAACGACGCCTGCTCGCTGCTGCCCGGCAGGGACCGCGCAGCCGTGACTGTGGAGCTCGCACTGCACGGCGCCGAAATGCGGAGAACAGCCTTCTACCGCTCCCTCATCCGCTCCGATGAGCGCCTCGACTACGACCGCGTGGACGCGATCTTCGCCGGGCGCGAGACGGCGCGCGAGCCGTGGGCGCAGCCGCTGGCGGCGGCCCGCGAGGCATCGGCGGCGCTGGCGCAAGAGCGCATGCGCCACGGCGGGGCGCTCACGCTGGACTCGGAGGAGCCCGAGTTTGAGTGGGACGAGCAGGGCGAAGTGAGCGACATCAAAGCGCGCGTGCAAACCGAGTCGCACCGCTTGATCGAGCACCTGATGATCGCCGCCAACGAGGCCGTGGCGCGGGAGCTGCAAAGCAAGCATGTGCCGTGCCTCTACCGCGTGCACGAGCGCCCGAAGGCGGCGAGCGTGGAGCGCCTCATGGAGCAACTGGCGTCGCTGGGCGTGGCCACCCCGGCGCTGGGAGCGCAGATGTCCCCCGCGCAGGCGGCGGAGCTGGTGGGCGAGGCCTCGCGTCTGGTGGAGGCTCACGTGCAGCGCACAATCGCTCGCGCTCGGGCCGGCGACGCGGCGGTGGCGCCCACGGGCGGCAGGCAGGCGCTGACGGGGCTGGTGTTGCGCTCGCTGCAGCAGGCCTACTACACGCCCCGCAACCTCGGCCACGCGGGGCTGGGGTCGTCGTGCTACTGCCATTTCACCTCGCCGATCAGGCGCTACCCCGACCTCGTGTGCCACCGCGCGCTGCTGGCGACGCTGGGCGAACCCGAGCGTGCTCCGCGCGCGGAGAGCCTCGTGGAGCTGGGCGAATGGACCTCCCAGCGCGAGCGCGAAGCGATGCAACTGGAGCGCGACGGCGACGACGTGGCGCGCTGCTTCGCGCTGGAGCGTCAGCTGCTGGAGCACGGCCTGGAGCAGATCTTCCACGGCGAGGTTGTGGGCGTGATCGGCGCGGGTGCGTTCGTCGCGTTCGGCCGCGCCGCGGGGGCGGATTTGAGCCCGCCCGCCCCGGGCGGCTACCGCTACGAAGGGATGTTGCCGGTGAGGCGCCTCGCGGCGACGATGGCGGGGCGTGAGGGGGAGGGGGAGGGGGAGGGGGCCCCCGCCCCGGAGGGCGGGGCTGGGTTGGGGACAGTGGGTGGCAGCACACAGCGCGCCGGGCCCTACCATTCGCCTGGCCAGGACGGCGGACGGCGGGCCGGAGGCGGACGGCGCGGGCGCGGCGCCGGGGCGAT
>JBEKYV010000322.1:0-4631 GCA_049510515.1 Solirubrobacteraceae bacterium
AGGGTGCCTTGATCGATGCGCCCGAGGCGGCTGAGCGCCTCCTGCGAGGGGCTTGCGACGACCTCCACGCGCAGATCCAGCAGCATCAGCAGGTGGCGCAGGTAGCTGGCGAAGAACGCCATCTGGTCGGTGCCCGCCACCAGCACCTTTTCGGCGCTCACGATCGCGTCGATCAGCTCCTCCACGTCCCCGCGCGAGACCTTGCGCGCGGTCTCCTCCACGTTCAGATGGTCGGCCGCCAGCGCAGCCTCGAACTCGTTCTGATCTAGCGAGAACAGCGGCGCCGAGCTGCCGTTGGCGGATTGATGGCTCTGATTGGAGCCCCCACCGCCCGCGTGCACGCGCCGGTACTCGTCGCGCGCCGCCGCCTGCAGCTCGGGGAAGCCCTCAAACCCCAGCGCTTGGGAGAAGCGCACCACCGTCGAGCTGGAGGTGTTGGCGCGGCGCGCCAGCTCCTCGGCGGTCTGGAAGGCCGCCTCGTCGAGGTGGTCGACGATGTACTGCGCCACGTCCTTCTGCGAGCGCGAGCACTCGTCGAAGCGCGTCTGGATGTACTTGGAGAGGCTCTGGTGCTCGCCGGTGAGCGCCACCGGCGGCTCCTGCACGGTTGAGGTCGATCCCGTTCTTTTCACGGCCCCGTTGTTCGACGCGCCGTGCTCGGACTCCTCCCGGACGGCGGTGCATCTTTCAGCGCAGCGTCTGCGCGAGCTGCACGAAGTACTCGAGCGATTGCGGGTTGGCCAGCGAGTCCACGCTCGCCGCTTCGCCCGGCGCGGCGCCCATCAGGATCCGCTTCACCGGCACCTCCAGCGTCTTGCCCGAGAGCGTGCGCGGCACCTCCGCGATCTGCATCACCTCGTCGGGGACGTGGCGCGGCGAGCAATCCTCGCGGATCTTGCGCTTGATCCGCAGCTTCAGCTCATCCTCGAGCATGACGCCGGGGCGCAGCACCACGAACAGCCACATCTCCAGCTCCGCTGCCTGGGCGCCGGGTTCGCGGGCACCGGATCCACGTGGGATGTCCACCACCAGGGCATCCACCACCTCCTCCAGCGCGCTCGCCGCACGGTACAGCTCGCTCGTGCCCATCCTCACCCCCTGACGGTTGATCGTTGCGTCCGAGCGGCCGTAGATCACCGCACCGCCACGTGGCGTGATCCTGATCCAGTCGCCGTGGCGCCACACGCCGGGGTACATCGAGAAGTAGCTCTCCCTGTAGCGCTCCCCATCGGGGTCTCCCCAAAAATACAGCGGCATCGAGGGCAGCGGCTCGGTCAGCACCAGCTCCCCCACCTCGTCGGTCACGCTGCGCCCCCGCTCGTCCCACGCCTCCACCGCGCAGCCCAGCACGCGACACTGCAGCTCCCCTTCGTACACCGCCAGCAGCGGGCAACCGCCGACGAACGCCGTGCACACGTCGGTGCCCCCGCTGGTTGAGAACAGCCACACATCCGGCTTCACCTCCCGGTAGACCCACGCGAAGCTCTCCGGCGCCAGCGGCGAGCCGGTCGAGCCGATGCTCCGCAGCGCGCTCAGGTCATAGTCCCGTGCGGGCTTCACGCCGGCCTTCTCGCAGGCGCTCAGCAGGCCGGCGCTGACGCCCATGCAGGTCATCTTCGTGCGCTCCGCCAACGCCCACATCGCACCGAGGTCGGGGTGCCCCGGGCTGCCGTCATACAACACGATCGCCGCCTCCGTGAACAGGCAGCCGATCAGGAAGTTCCACATCATCCAGCCGGTCGTCGTAAACCAGAACATGCGGTCGCCTTGGTGCAGGTCGAGGTGCAGGTGACTCTTCTTCAGCTGCTCCAGCAGGATCCCGCCGTGGCTGTGCACGATCGCCTTCGGCAGGCCGGTCGTGCCGGAGGAGTACAGCACCCACAGCGGGTGATCGAAGGGCACCTGCTCAAACACCGTCCTGCTGCCCTCCCCGCGCGCGCACAGCGCCTGCCATGTGAGCGTCCCCAGCCAGGACGGCGGCGGGACATCCACCGGATCTGACGGCGGCGCGCCCCTCGTGCCCGAGTTGTCTGCGCCGGCGGCGGAGGCCGACGATGACGGGGCGGACTGGCCGGCGCCCGCGAACAGGTAGGGCACCAGCACCGTGTGGCGTACGGTGGGCAGCTCCGCGAGGATCTCCCCCACCACCAGCCTGCGGTCGAAGTCCTTGCCGCCGTGGCGATACCCGTCGACCGCAAACACCACCTTCGGCTGGATCTGCGCGAAGCGGTCGATCACGCTGCGCGCGCCAAACTCCGGCGCCGCGCTCGAGAAGATCGCACCCAAGCCGGCGCTCGCCAGGAAGACAACCAACGTCTCGGGGATGTTGGGCATGTAGGCGACAACCCGATCGCCCCGCTCCACGCCCAGCGAGCGCAGCCCGCCCGCCACCGCCGCCACCTGCGCGTAGATCTCGCCCCACGTCAATTCCGCTAGCGGACGCAACTCGGAGGCATGCAGCACCGCGGTCGCGTCCGGGTCGCGGGGCCGGCCGCTGTGGCGGTCGCACAGCATGTTCTCGGCGTAGTTGAGCTCCGCGCCGTCAAACCACCGCGCGCCCGGCATCTCGTGGGAATCCAGCACCTGCTCGTAGGGGCGCGAGCGGCGCACCCCGAAGTACTCCCAGATGCTCCCCCAGAAACGCTCCAGCTCCGTCACCGACCACTCACGCAACTGCTCATATTCCGCGAACGTCCTGCCCTCGCGCTCGCCCGCCCAGCGCATGAAGCCGGTCAGCCATGCCCGCTCGCGGTCGGCCGGGGTCGGTTCCCACAGCGGCACCTCTCGATCAGGATCCATCGCAGCCCCTCTCCGATCTCCCCTCTCGCCCATCGCGCCCCCATTCTTTCAACTCATAGGCAATGATTCGTATAAGCTGAAAACCCAGTATGTCAGGCCGGCATGCGGCGCGTCGTCAGAGTCCATCCGGGTAGGCCCACGGGTCCCTGCCGCGCTGGACCCTTGGGTTCTCGACGTGGACCCTCACTATCCTCCCACCCCGTGGATGCCTCCGCCCTGCGCGCGCAGTTCCCTGTGCTCTCCCGCGTCGCCTACCTGAACGCCGGCACCGACGGCCCGCTGCCCGCCGCCGCCTCTCGGGCCGGCGCGGAGGAGCTGGCGCGCGAGGCCGCGGAGGGCCGCACGCTCGCTCACTTCGAACGCCGCGGGGAACTGGGCCGCGCGCTGCGCGGCGCCTACGCCTCGCTGCTCGGCTGCGCCCCCGAGGATCTTTCGCTCACGACCTGCACCAGCGAGGGGCTGTCGCTGGTGATCGACGGCCTGCGGCTGGGTCCCGGCGATGAGATCCTCTCAAGCGTAGAGGAGCACCCCGGGCTGCTCGGCGCGCTCAGCGCCGCGCGCGAGGTGCGCGGCGTGGCGATCCGCGCAGTCCCGTGGGATGAGGTGCCCGGCGCCGTGGGCCCCCGCACGCGGCTGATTGCCTGCTCGCATGTGAGCTGGATGACCGGGGCCGTCGCCCCGACCGCGCTCGCCGAGGCGAGCGTGCCGGTGCTGCTGGACGGCGCCCAGGGAGTCGGCGCGATCCCCACCGACGTTCGCGCGCTGGGCGTCGCGGCCTACGCCGGCCCAGGCCAGAAGTGGCTGTGCGGGCCCGACGGCACCGGCATGCTCTACACCACGCCGGAGCTGCGCGAGCGGCTCGCGGTGACGCGCCGCGGCTACGCCAATCTCGCCGACCCGGGCGCCGGCCTCGATGCCGGGCTGCACGAGGACGCGCGGCGGCTGGACACGCTCTCGCAGAACGCCGAGACCGTCGCCTGCGCGCTGGCCGCCTTCGGCGTGCTGGAGCCCTTTGGATGGGCGGCGCTGCACGAACGCGCCCAGTCGCTCGCCGCACAGTTCGCCCAGCAGCTGGCGGCACATGGCCGGGAGGTGGTGGGCGGGCACGCGCGGAGCACGCTCATCTCCTTCTCCAGCCCCAACCCGCTCGCCGAGCGCGAGCGACTCGTGGAGCGGGGGGTCGCGCTGCGCGACATCCCCAACCGCCCATGGTTGCGGGCCTCGGTCGGCGCCTGGAATGACGAGGGGGATCTCGGGCGGCTGCTGGATGGGCTGGGGTTCTCTTAGAGCGTTCTTAGGTCTTAATGCTCTCTTAGCACCGTTTCCGCTTTGCTTCTCTTGAGCGGCGCACCCCTAGCTGCGCCCGCTTACCATCCCGCCGCCATGAGCGCCACACCCGACACCGCCAGCCCACAGACCCCGATCCCGGCAGCAGCCCCCGTGCCGGCACCGGCCCCCGCCACCGGGCGCACGTGGCCGGCCCTCCGCGCGCCCAGCATGCGCGCAGTGCTCGGCTGGGCGGCGCTGGCACCGGTGCTGGCGCTCTCCGCGGTGCTGGGCACCGAGAAGCTCTCCCAGAACGGCTACGCCAACGTCTTCTACGCCGCCGGCGTGAGGTCGATGCTCGGCTCCTTCCACGACTTCCTTTACGCCTCCTTCGATCCCGGCGGGCTGATCACCGTCGACAAGCCCCCCCTCTCCCTGTGGGTGCAGGTGCTGAGCGCCAAGCTGTTCGGGTTCTCCCACCTCAGCCTGCTGCTCCCCGAGGCGATCATCGGGGTGCTCGGGGTGGCCGCGCTGTACGGCGCGCTGCGCCGCCCGCTCGGGCTGGC
>JBEKYV010000323.1:0-4619 GCA_049510515.1 Solirubrobacteraceae bacterium
CAACAACTGCGTGGGCCGCGCGCCGTCATACGCCAACCGCCTGCCGGCCGAGCGTCGAGCGCTCCGCCGCCACAGCCTCCCCCAACACCTCTGCGAGCCGGTCGATGTCTGCGCGCGAGCGCCGCTCGGTGATCGCGACCAGCAGCCCGCCGCAATCCTCCTCGCGGCCAGTGAGCGCGTGCAGGTCGGCGCCCGGGTTGACTCCTTGGGCGGCACAGCGCGCGCGGACGGCGGCGACGTCGGCGTCGAGGCGCACGGCAAACTCGCGCACCACCGGTTGGACGTGGGCCGCTTCGACCCCCTCCAGCGCGGTGAGCACCTCGCGCGCGTAGTGGGTGCGCGCGAGCAGCAGCTCGCCGAGCTCCACGATCCCCTGGCGTCCCAGCCAGGCGAGGTAGACGACGCCGCCGAGCGCGTTGAGCGCCTGGGCGGTGCAGATGTTGGAGGTGGCTTTCTCGCGGCGGATGTGCTGCTCGCGGGTTTGCAGCGTGAGCACGAAACCCCGCCGGCCGTCGACGTCCACGGTTTCGCCGGCGATGCGGCCGGGCATCCGCCGTAGGTAGGCCTCGCGCGCGGCGAAGAAGCCGAACGAGGGCCCGCCGAAGTCGAGCCGGTTGCCGAGCGACTGTCCCTCGCCCACGGCGACGTCCACCCCGCACTCGCCGGGCGGGGCGAGGATCCCGAGCGTGATCGGGTCGACCTGGGCGATCACCACCGGCCCGCGCCCGTCAGCTGCCACCCCTCCAGCTCCCACGGCAGCCTCGTTGCGCACCTGATCAGCTTCGGCCGGCCCGGCGGGCGCGCGAGCGGCGGCGGAGAGCGCGGCGGCGTCCTCGACGGCGCCGTAGAAGTTGGGCTGGGCGAAGATCGCCGCGCATGTTTCGCTCGTCCCGCCCACCCCGATCGCCGCGCCCCACGCGTCCAGGTCGGTGAGCCCGTCGAGCAGCGGGACCTCGACGACCTCCCCGCCGAAGCCGTGCGCGTAGGTGCGCAGGGTTGCAAGCGTGTGCGGGTGCAGGCCCGCGGAGACGACGAAGCGACGCCGGCCGTTGTGCAGCCTCGCCATGTACGCGGCGGAGGCGACCGCGGAGGGCCCCTCGTACACCGACGCGTTGGACACCGGCAGCCCGGTCAGCTCGCAGACGGCTGTCTGGTACTCGAACATCACCTGCAGCCCCCCCTGGGAGACCTCCGGCTGGTAGGGGGTGTAAGGGGTGAGAAACTCCGAGCGCTCCATCAGCATGTCGATCAAGGCCGGCACGTAGTGGTCGTACATCCCCGCGCCCAAAAAGCACAGCTCCTCCTCGGCGCTGACGTTGCGCGCCGCCAGATCGCGCAGGTGCGCGTACACCTCCTGCTCAGGCAGCCCCGCCGGCAGCTCCAACCTGCGGCCCAAGCGCACGCCCTCGGGGATCTGGCGGTCAAACAGCTCCGCCACCGAGGAGACGCCGATCGCCGCCAGCATCGCGGCGAGGTCCTCAGAGGTGGTGGAGGTGTAGCGGGTCACCTTCCTCCCAGCCTAGCCTGCGGCCCAGACCAACCGCCCTGCGACCCCAACTGGCGGCAGGGAAGCTCGCAGACAGCCACCATCCGCCCCGGCGACTACCCGCCGAGACTGGCGAGGTAGGCCGCGGCGTCCAGCAGCTCATCGCGCTCAGCCGGGTCGGTGAGCCGGATCCGCACCAGCCAGCCCTCGCCGTAGGGGTCGTCGTTGAGCTTCTCTGGTTCCTCAGTGAGCGTATCGTTGACCGCGACAATCTCCCCGGAGAGCGGGGCGATCACGTCGGAGACCGCCTTCACCGACTCGACCTCGGCGTAAGAGTCGCCTTGCGTAAGCAGCGTGCCGACGGCGGGCGGCTCGCAGAAGACGATCTCACCGAGACAGTCCTGCGCGTACCAGGTGATCCCGAGCGTCGCCTCGGGATGGGCGGGGTCGGGCGCGCCGGCATCGATCCGCGCCCAATCGTGCTCGGGGTGGTAGAGCAGATCCTCGGGGTAGCTGGCGTCGGACACGGGTTCAGGTGGCCTTGGGAGCTTTGGCGTCGGACATTGGTCAGGTGGCCTTTCGATACAGCGGCTTGGGTCGCACGGTCGCAGGGCGGATCTTGCCACGAACGTCAATCTCCAGGCGCGTGCCCTGCGCCGCCCGCGCGGCGGGCACATAGGCGAGGCCGATCCCCAGCCCAAGGGAGGGCGAGAGCGTGCCGCTGGTCACCTCTCCGCCGCCCACCACGGGGTTGCCCTGGCGGGCGATCCCCGGCCCGTCGATCACGAACGCGACCAGCTTTTCGGGCGGACCGGCCTCGCGCACGGCGCGCACGGCCTCGGCGCCGATGAAACCGGTGTCCTCCTTGCAGCACCACCCCAAGCCCGCTTCGATCGGCCCACGCTCCAGCGACAGGTCGTTGCCGTAGAGGTGATAACAGGCCTCCAACCGCAGCGTGTCGCGCGCGGCGAGGCCGGCCGGCAGGGCGCCGCGGCGCACCAGGTCATCCCACAGCGGCGGCGCGTCGGCGGGGGCGAGCAGCAGCTCCACGCCGTCCTCCCCGGTGTAGCCGGTGCCACACACCAGCACCCGCGCACCGCCCAGCATGCGCTCCGCGGTGCTCATCCGCGGCGGCAGCGGGGCGTCGGAGATCGCCTGCACGATCTCGCGTGCTCGGGGTCCCTGCACGGCGAGCATCGCATAGTCATCCAAACGGTCGCGCACCCGGGCGTCGAACGCAGCAGCGTGCGCCTGCCACCACTCCAGGTCGCGCGTGTGATTGGCGGCGTTGGTCACTGTCAGGAAGCGCTCCGCCCCCAGCCGGTAGGTGAAGAGGTCGTCGAGCACCCCCCCGTCTTCGCGGCAGAGCACGCTGTACTGCGCGCCGCCGACGGGGATCGCGGCGACGTCGTTGGAGAGCAGCCGTTGCAGCAGCGCCAGCGCGCCGGGGCCGGCAGTTTCGATCTCGCCCATGTGCGAGACGTCGAAGATCCCGCAGCCCTCGCGCACGGCGGTGTGCTCGGCACGCACGCCGGTGTACTGCACGGGCATCTCCCAGCCGGCGAAGTCCACCATCTTCGCCCCGGCGGCGAGGTGGCGGTCGTACAGGGCAGTGCGCATCGGCGCAGGCTAGACCATATGGATAGCCGTGCTCTGGCGTCCGGTTGGGGTGTGAGGGTCGGCACCCGCGCATGAGGTGCGCGGGTTGAGCGTCCAGGAGTGGCCTGGGCGCCGACCGCAATCATGGAGGTGCCGACCGTGGTACAGGTTCGCAGTTGGGCTGGGTTGGATGTGCACGCGGCGAAGACGGTCGCGGTGACGGTGGACCGGGCGTCGGGCGAGCTGCGGGCGCGGCGGCTGTCGGGGCGCACGAGTGAGGTGGTGAAGTTCTGCGTTTCGTTGCCAGGGCCGACACGTGTGGCGTATGAGGCCGGGCCGACGGGGTTCACGCTCGCGCGGGCGCTCGAGGACGCGGGCATCGAGTGTGTGGTCGCTGCGCCGGGGAAGATCGAGCGTCCGGCCCAGGACAGGGTGAAGACCGACCGGCGGGACGCGGAGCGGCTCGTGCGGCTGTTGATGGTCGGTGGTCTGCACCCGGTCAGGGTTCCGGGCACCGAGGAGGAGGCGCTGCGTGACCTGGTCAGGGCACGCGAGGACATCCGTGGCGATTTGATGCGCGCCCGCCACCGGCTGAGCAAGCTGTTGTTGCGCCACGATGTCACCTTCGATGGGCCCGGGTCCAACTGGAGCGCTCGCCACCGCGCATGGCTCGGGCGCGTAGCGCTCCCCGACCGTGCTGCGCAGGTCACGATGCTTGACTATCTCGGCGCGATCGACGCGCTGCTGGTGCGCCGCGAGGCGCTGGAGAGCGCGATCGGCGAGCTCGTGCCCAGCTCGCCGTGGGCGCCAACCGTCGCCAGGCTGCGGTGCCTGCGCGGAATCGACACGCTCTCCGCGGTCGGGCTGTGCGCGGAGATCGGCGACTGGGAGCGCTTCCAACGCGCCGGGCAGCTGATGAGCTTCCTCGGCGTAGTCCCCAGCGAGAACAGCAGCGGACAGACACGCCGCCAGGGAGCGATCACGAAGTCCGGGTCCCGGCACGCCCGGCGGCTGCTCGTCGAGGCCGCCTGGCACTACCGCCGCGCGCCAGCGAAGGGCGCCACGCTGCGCCGCCGCCAAGAGGGACAACCCCAGCACGTGATCGCGCTCTCCTGGAAGGCGCAGCAGCGACTGCACCGTACCTGGCGTCGGCTCGACTCAGAGCGCGGCAAGCGCCGCACGATCGTCGCGGTCGCTGTCGCCCGCGAACTCGCCGGATTCTGCTGGGCGATCGCCAACACCGACTGACCGGCCCCGCACAAACGTCGGTCAAGGAGGCGGCGGGAACAACCTGGCCACCACGCGCGAGAGCATCCGCGATGACGCTATGAGCAGCCCCTCGGGGTGACGCTCGATCCTAGAGCGCGGGCTCTCACGACGAAACCCGGTCCTGCGGTACCCAACCCGCGCATATCAGCCTGACCGCGCGTCGCGCACCCGCCAGGCCCGCCGCCCCCTTGACCGACCGAGATGCCCGCCCAGCCGCGGGCATCCAGTGCTGGGCACTTGACAAACCGGCTTCCATATCAGCGTT
>JBEKYV010000324.1:0-4611 GCA_049510515.1 Solirubrobacteraceae bacterium
GGCCTCGATCTCGAAGCCGCGAGGATCCTCGACCCGCTCAAGGCGCCCGAGCGCGAGCGCTACGCCGCCGTCTACCACGAGCTGCGCGGGCACAAGGGCGTCACCGAGGAGATCGCCCTCGACGTGCTGGGCGATCCCACCTACTTCGGCACGATGATGGTGCATCTGGGGGATGTCGACGGGATGGTGTCGGGGGCGGCCCACACCACCGGCGACACGATCCGCCCGGCGTTTGAGTTCATCAAGTCCCGCCCGGGCGTGTCGGTCGTCTCAAGCGTCTTCTTCATGTGCCTCGCCGACCGCGTGCTGGTGTACGGCGACTGCGCCGTCAACCCGACGCCCGACAGCGCCCAGCTGGCAGACATCGCGATCTCCTCCGCCGACACCGCGGCGGCGTTCGGCATCGACCCGCGGGTGGCGATGCTCTCCTACGCCACCGGCGACTCCGCCAAGGGCGCGCAGGTGGACATCGTGCGCGAGGCGACCGAGACGGTGCGGCGGCTGCGGGGCGACCTCAAGGTGGACGGCCCGATCCAGTACGACGCCGCCGTGGACGCGGGCGTCGCCAAGCTGAAGCTGCCCGGCAGCGAGGTCGCGGGGGCGGCAACGGTCTTCATCTTCCCCGACCTCGACACCGGCAACGTCGCCTACAAGGCCGTCCAGCGCTCCTCCGGGGCGCTCGCGATCGGCCCGGTGCTGCAGGGCCTGCGCCGGCCGGTCAACGACCTCAGCCGCGGGTGCTCGGTGACGGACATCGTCAACACGGTGGCGATCACGGCGATTCAGGCGGGGGAGAGCAGCTGAGGGTCGGGCCTTCCAGGAGCGGCCGGCGGGACGCGGGCCGAGGGCGAAAAAGGATTGGGAGGAGGGGGGCGGGGCTCGCTCCGCGCGGACAGCCGAGCCGCGATCACTGGATCTGGTAGGTGCGCTCCTGCTCCCACAGCAGCTGCCAGAACTTCTGCGGCATCGCTGAGAGGACGCGCTCGCGCATGAACAGCCCCACGGGGTTCTTGATGTGCGAGAGCTTCGCCAGCATCGCCGAGCGGTTGACGATCTGGCTGGTGCGCGGGATGCGCTTGGCCTCGTAGGAGTCGAGCGCTGCCTGGATCGCGCCGGGGGCGGAGAGGCTGCCGGCTGCGGCGAGCTCCCGCCCGAGCACGACCCCATCCTCGATCGCCATGCCCGCCCCCTGCCCGAGCGTCGGGGTCGTCGGGTGCGCGGCGTCGCCGAGCAGCGTCACACGCCCGTCGCGCCAGCGCTTGACGGGCTTGCGGTCGTAGAGGTCCTGGCGGAAGAGCCCCTCCTCGGGGGTCGCTTCGATCACCTGCACCACCTCGGCGGGCCAGCCGGCGAACGTGTTCAGCAGGTCCTGCCTGCGGCCGATCGGCGGATCGATCGCCCCCTCGGGGCGGATCTGGCTGCCCCACCAGAACAGCCGCTCGTCTACCGGGAACATCCCGAAGATCGAGGCCGGCCCGTACACCTGCTGGGCGAAGTTGCGCCCCAGGGATTTGTGCTGGTACTCGGGCAGCGCTCGCCACACCGTCGCGCCCGAGTAGCGCGGGCGGCCGTCGTTGATCAGCCTCGCGCGGATCGTGGATTCCAGCCCGTCCGCCGCCACCAGCGCCGCGCCGCGCTCCTCGTGGCCGTCCGCGAACAGCGCGGTGACGCCCTCGGGATCCTGGCGGAAGCCGGTGCACTCCATGCCGCAGTGGACGATCCCGAGGTCGCCGACGGCCCGCGCGAGCATCTCCAGCAGCTCGCCGCGATGCACGGCGACGACCTCGCCGTGCCACGGGATCGCGGCCATCTGGTGCCCGTCGCGCCAGGAGAGCAGCCGCAGCGCCTGGAACCCGGGCCCCGAGATCTTCCGCAGCTCCTCGCGCAGCCCCAGCATCGACAGCGCCTGCGCCGCCACGCGCTGGATCCCCACGCCCGTCCCCAGCTCTCTGAGCTCCGGCTGGCGCTCGAACACCTCGACCGGGACGCCGCCGGCTTTCAGCGCGGCCGCGGCCGTTAGGCCGCCGATTCCGCCGCCGATCACGAGCACCCGGTTGGAGTCCTGCATCGCCTGAGGACTCTACTTGCTGCGGTTCTCGGGCGGGGATTCGGCGAGGGTGCGGGTGGCTCCCCGCGGGGTACTGCTCCACGAATGCCCGCAGTCTGATTCAATTGGGCTGTGCGAGGTTTTCAGCTGGGGGGAAAGATTGGCGTTCGAGCCGGTGCGGCGAGCCTGTCCGTGCGTGCTCTGCTGGTCGTCGTGCCGACACTGCTTACGATTGGCTTCGGGCCGGCGGTCGCCGCCGCCGGCGCAGCGCCGGAAAAAACCGACGTCATGTTCATCTTCGACACGAGCGGCTCGATGGGGGGCGTGCTGGCAGAAGCGAAAGAAGGGATCAAGAAAGTCATGGAAGAAACAAGTGCCAGCGTCCCGAACGCCGCCTACGGCCTCGCGAACCTCGAAGACGTCCCGGACAACGGCCAAGGCACTCTCACCGAAGAAGAATACGAAAAGAACGACGAAAAACCGTGGCGGCTCGATCAGGCGGTGACGACCGAAGAATCCAAGGTGAGCGCGGCGATCGAAGCACTGACGCTCTGCTCCACCGGAGACGGCGGCAGCGGAGGCGGGTGCGGCGGCGACGGGCCCGAAGCCTATGGACGCGCGTTCTATGAGACCGACACCAACCCGCAGGTCGGCTGGAGGCCCGGCGCGCGACACGAGATCGTGCTGATCTCCGACAACGTGCCGCACACGCCGAACGTCAACGAAGGGATCCCGGTCGCATTTCAGCTCCCGGCACCGAACGACGGCTTTGAAGCATGGCCGAACACCGGCGAAGAACCCGGCGGCAAGTTCGGCGTTCCCGGCACACAGTGGGCACCCGGCGTTCCGCTCGAATTCCACAAAATACTGGAAACGCTCGATGTCGACGGCAAGCCGCTGGCGATGGTGGACTACTTCCACACGGAAGAGGCAGAAAGTGCGAACTACATTCACTATTGGGAATACTGGGCGAAACAGACGGGCGGAGAAGCGCTCGAAGCCAAGGAAGGCGTGAAAGAAGAATTCTCCAAAGCGCTCGTCAAAATCATCAAAGAAACCACCGGCAAATCGCTGCCGCCGTGCCCCACGGGCGATGAGCCGCGCGTGGGCGAAGAAGCGTGCGTCAAAGCTCCTCCGCCGGCCCCGCCGGCGCTCGCCACGACCTCGCCTCCGACCATCCTCTCGACGACCAGCGCGAGCTTCACGGCGACGGTGAACCCGGGGGGCCTGGAAACAGAGGTGCATTTCGAATACGGGCCGGAACTCGGCGGCGCGAAAGCGGCCAGCACGGCGACGATCACCTACGGCTCGGTGACCCCCGACCAGTCGGCGGGCGCGGGCTACGCCAACCAGACGGTCACCGCCACGGTCACCGGCCTGCTGCCCAACGTCACGTACAACTGGCGGGCCGTTGCCACCAACAGCGCGGGCAGCACGACGGGCACCAATCAGACGTTCAAAACGCCGGCCGATCCGCCGCCGCCGCGCCCGGTGCTCGGGAAGTCCGTGAACGTGACGCCGATTTCGGGGATCGTCTACGTCGAGCTGCCGCCCGGCGCCACGCTGGCATCCGCCGCGTCGGTCTCGCCGTTCTCGTCCTTCGGGCCGGGGGTGCGGGCGGTTGAGGCGCTGACGAAGGGCCAGGCGTTCATACCGTTGACCGAGGCACGTCAGATTCCCGTCGGGTCGGTCCTCGAAACGACGGGCGGCGTCGTGGGCATCACCACGGCCACCACCGCGTCCAAGAAGGGCAAGCTGCAGTCGGGCGAATTCGGTGCCGGGATCTTCAAGCTGCTGCAGAACCGCAAGCAGAAGGGCCTGACCGACCTGGACATCATCAACAACTACAGCGCCAGCAAGGTGTGCGCCACGGTCGGCAAGAAGGGCAAGGGCAAGGGCAAGGCCTACGCGGCCAAGCTCAGCTCGAAAACGCTCGGCCGGGTCAACGCCAGCGGGCACGGGCACTTCACCGTGAAGGGGCAGTACAGCGCGGCGACCGTGCGAGGGACCGTCTGGAACGTCGGCAACCACTGCGAAGGGACGCTCACGCACGTCACGCGCGGGGTGGTGTCGGTCCGCGACTTCAGCCGCCGCAAGACGATCACGCTGTTCACCGGCCAGTCCTACCTAGCCAAAGCACCCCGTCGTCGTCGCTAGGCCGGCTGCGATGCGGTCCGGCCTCGCTCCACGCCTACTTTCGTACCAGCGTTGGGCGGTTGCCTGGTCCGCGACGCTGGTCGCGCTGGCGGCGACCGTTGCGCTCGCTGCGTCGGCCGTGGCGGCTACCTACACGGTGGGGAAATCCAGTGACACGCCGAACGGGGAAACGTGCCCGGCACCCACCTCCGGCAACTGTTCGTTGCGGCAGCTGATCGAATACGAGGACGCGCTTCCGGAAGCACCAAACCCCCCTGATGTCATCGCCGTTCCGAGCGGCAGGTACGAACTGCTCTACGGCACGCTGACGATCACGAAGCCGCTCCTGATCAAAGGTGCGGGGGCGCGCACCACGACCGTGGATATAGCGCCGAACGGATACCAGGAATTGAACTGGACCAGCAGAG
>JBEKYV010000325.1:0-4599 GCA_049510515.1 Solirubrobacteraceae bacterium
TGGAGGTAGTCGCGGAACCTGGGCGCGGTGTAGGCGTACTCGCCCTTGCGGGTGCGGTAGAGCGCACCGGCGTCGACGAGGCGGCCGAGCAGGACGTTGACGTTGCCGGGGGTCTTTGCGGAGGCGCTGCCGAGGTCGGAGGAGCGCAGGGGTGGGTATGGGCATTGGGCGGAGGCCAGCAGGAGGTCCTGCTCTGCCGGGGTCAGCGTGGCCAGGCGCGGCTCGTAAAAGTCGCGGTCGAGGCGGTTGTAGATGTCGGCGCGGGTCGCCTCCAGCAGCTTCGGCGTGAGGCGTGTCACGCCGGCGAGGTCGGCGGCGTCCCACAGCTCCGATCCCCACAGCTGCAGGAAGTAGGGGTAGCCCTCGACTTCGGCGGCGACGGTCTTGGCGAGCGCGGGCGAGGCGCTGCGGGCTGTCTGCTCGAGCGGCCGGGTGAATGCCTCGAGCGCCTGCTCAGGCGCGAGCGAGTCGATCTCCTCGCCGCGGAACAGCCGCTCGCTATAGGAGCGTGCCTTCTGCAGGTTGCCGGCAAGTGTCGGCAGGCCGCACAGGACCAGCCCGAGCGGGAGCTCCCGGCGTTGCAGCGCGACGATCGGCGCGAGCAGCAGCGAGAGTGGGTGCTCGCCGTGGCGGCTGCGCTCGTCGTGCACCAGCTGCGCCTCGTCCAGGAGCAACACGGCACCGGCGCGGCCCTTGGCGAGGGCGAGCTGCACGGTGTCAAACAGCTCGCGCGCGAGATCCTCCTCGCGCTCGGAGCCGAAGGAGACCGACAGCGAAACCTCCTCCCAGCTCACCGACAGGCTCGTCGAGCGCAGCGCCCTGCCGGCCGCGGATCGAAGCCTGGCTCGGCGCGAGAGCCGCTCGCGGGTGCGCCCCAGCAGCGACGTGATCGCCGTCACGATCGCCGCGTCGGTGTTGTGTGCGGGCTGCAGCTCCATGAACGCCGGCTCCCACTCGTGCTCCCGCGCGTGCTCGGCGAACGTCTCCAGCAAAACGGTCTTCCCTACTCCGCGCAGGCCCGTGACCCGCATGTTGGCCTGCTGCTCGGGTGCCGCCCGGAGCATTGCGTCGAAGCGCCGCAGCGGTGCCTCACGGCCCGCGAGATACAGCGGGCGCACGCCAACGCCCGGCCTGTAGGGGTTTTTGCCCGGAGTGTCAGTCATTACAGCAACCTTGTAATGATCGACGATCCTAACAGAGGCTCTGTAATGAGGCAAAGGCCGGGGCGCATTTCTCGACATAAGTGCACAAAAGATGCTGCCTTTATAGAAGGCTCATTTTCAATATCAGCAGCATAAATTGCCACCCTGCCGCAGCGGGCGCTCCACCTCGCCGGCGACGAGGTCTCCGGACACGATGCGCCCGGTCTGCTGTTGCGCGGCGGGGGAGGTCGCGCGAGGATGTTCTCACGGCCCGAGCAGCGCGGCGGGTATGACTGCGATTCCATCGGGGCGGCGGTAGGCGGCCGGTCCGGTTGTCACTATCACGGCGTCTGCCAGGTCGTCGCCGAGCTCGTGGCTGAGCCAGTGGAGATGGCGGAGGTCTCGTTCGTTGGGTGTCGGACCGAGCTTCACCTCGATCGCGAGGATCTTTCGCCCGCGTTCGACGATGAGGTCGATCTCGCGGTTGCCGCTCCACGTGCGTAGGTGCGCGGTTTGAGCCTCGGCGGCCTGGGCGTAGACGCGCACGCAGAGCGTGACCAGCGACTCGAAGAATGCGCCGAGCAGCGTGCCCTCGCGGGGCACGGAGGGTCCGGCCGGCCGTGGTCGGGGGTGAAGCAGCGCGGTGGCGTCGACTGCGAGGAGGCGAGCCGCGAGCGCTGGATCCGCGAGGTGGTGCTTGGGTGGAGAGGAGAGGCGCGCAAGCCGGTTGTGTGTTGGTAGCCACGCGGGTATGGGGTCGAGGATCCAGAGCCGCTCGAGCACGTCACGGTAGGGTTGGACTGTCGCGCGGGTTGGTGTCTCGCCCCGGTCGTCGCTCGCGGCGTCTCGGATCTTCTCGTAGGAGGCCGTCGTCGCGGTCGCCGCCGCGTACGCCTGCATCCATCGGCGCAGTGTGGCTGGCCGGCGTACCTGGCGGCCGAGGTCTTCGAAGTCGCGGTCGACGATGCGATCGAGGTACCCGTCGAGCTGCGCGCGCGAGAGGCGACCTGTGAGCCCTCGCATCCCAGGGAACCCGGAGGCGAGGATCTCATCGACGTAGCGCTCGAGGTCGACGTCGGTGCGCCCGGTGAGGGGCGGTCGTCCGCCTTCGAGCAGCTCGTTGAGGCTGACGGTCGGGGAGCCGACGCCGCGCTCGGCGAGGGTCATCGGTCGCAGTCGCACGCGTACGATCCGGCCGGCTCCGGAATGTGTCGGCGGGTCCGTCGGAGAGGCCGAGCCGGTCAGAAGGAAGCTCGCGGGTCGGGCGCCATCGTCCACCGCGCGGCGCACGCGGTCGAAGGACTCGGGCACGCGCTGCCACTCGTCGATCAACACCGGCCGGTCGCCGTCGAGGAGTCGTGAGGAGTCGGCCTGGGCGATCGAGCGCTCGGCGTCGTCGTCGAGGCGGTGCACCGTTGCCGCCCGTCGCAGCGCCGTGGCGGTCTTGCCGACGGCCTTCGGACCCTCGATCGCTATCGCCGGCAGTCCCGCGAGCAACTCGTCGAGCTCGTCATCGACGATGCGCCGCTGGTAGCGCGCATCGCCAGCATCGCTAGAGCCCTGGCGATCCCCACTTGCCATCCCCCTACTATACCGTTTCGCGCCCTCTTACAGAACAGATACGCAGGTCGCTACGATACGGTTTCGCGTGTCGCCCTGTCCTTCATCAGGTTCGATGTCAAGGACTTCCCCGTGATCGCGCGTCGCTGGGCCGAGGCCGGACGGGCGCGGACGAATCACCACCACCCATGTAATACACCGTAACCTCTGTGCTACCGTGGCTTGGATGGCCACGAAGTCGGCTCCGTTCAGCATGCGCCTGTCCAAGCGGCTGGAGGGGCTGGTCGACCAGGAGGCTCGGCGTACCGGCCGCAGCAAGGGCGCGGTCGTGGAGGCGCTTGCCGAGGAGGCGTTGCGGATGAGGCTGTTCCCGGGGATCGCCTTCCGTGGCGTGGACTGGGAGCGGCGTGCGTGGGTGATCGGGACCGCGCTCGACGTATGGCAGATCGTCGACGCCCACCGAGACATTGGCTCGATCGAGAGCATGGCCGCGGGCGGCTCCGCCAGCGAGCGCCAGATCCAATTGGCGCTTGGCTACTACGCGATGTTCCCCGAGGAGATCGACGCGGCCGTGACCGAAAACCGGCGGCCACTCGAGCAACTCGAAAAAGAATTCCCGTTCATAACCGTCAGCCGTATCGATGTGTAAACGGGCGCCAGACGCTCTGTGAAGCTGTTCCTCGACGCGCACATCTCGGGGCCGCGGATCGCCACCGCTCTGCGCGAGCGCGGCCACGACGTTCGCGCCGCCGACGAGGAGCGGGCGCTGGACGGCCTTTCCGACGAGGAGCTACTGTCGATCGCCGCCGGCGAAGGGCGCGTCTTCGTCACGTTCGACGTCAAGGACTTCCCCGTGATCGCGCGCCGCTGGGCCGAGGCGGGACGGGTGCACACGGGCTGCGCGATCGTCGTCGGCATCGACCACGGCGAGTTCGGGGCGATCCTCAACACGATCGCCCGCGAGCTGTCCGCCCGCCCGCGACAGGCCGACTGGGCCGAGTTCACGCTGTTCCTCGCCAGAGTGTCGTAGGGAGGGTCTCTCGGCCGGATCGCGGCTCAGGCGAAGATGTCGGCCGCGCGCGGTCGCGGTCGCGCGGCTCTCGAGTGCGTCCTCCCAATCCGAACACTTCCGTCAGCTTAACTGACCTCCAACGTCAGTGACGTCAAGCGTCAGTTACGTTGCAGGTAGCTGATGGTGCCCGGCGGTGGCACACGGACCCGCACCAAAGCACCCCGTCGAAACCGCCGACCCGGTCTGGGAATACTGGACAAAGGCACGGAAAAGGCCGAAGGGCGGGCCAACGGCGCGACGCGGAAAGTGACATACAAAGTCTTTGTAGTACAAACCATTTGTGGTATCTTGCCTGTGTGGCGCTCGCAACGCTGATCGACCGTGAGCGGGAGCTCGCGAGTCTCGAGCGAGCCTGGGAGCAGGCGGCTGGGGGGCGCCCTCAGCTTGCGGTGGTGTGGGGCAGGCGACGCGTCGGCAAGACCTTCCTGCTGTCGCACTTCGCAGAGCATCGGCGGGCTGTGTTCTTCGGCGCCACCCAGCAGGCCGAGGGCATCGAGCTCGCGCGACTGGCGGATACCGTGCGGCGCGATCTCGGCGATCGGGCCGCCGACCTGGCGGGCGGCCGCTTCGCCAGCTGGGAGGCCGCGCTGCGGTTCTTCGCGGCGCTCGCTGTGGAGGAGTCCTTGACGGTGGTGCTCGACGAGGTTCCCTATCTCGTCCGTTCCACCGAGGGCTTTGCGAGCATCGTCCAGGCGGTGTGGGATCACATCGCGCAGGGCACGAAGCTGATGCTGGTGTTGACGGGCTCGGCGATCGCGATGATGGAGGCGATGGTCGGCGCCGGCGGGGCGCTGCGGGGCCGCGCGACGCTGACGCTCAGGCTGG
>JBEKYV010000326.1:0-4594 GCA_049510515.1 Solirubrobacteraceae bacterium
ACGGTTCTTGTCCACGTCGTCGTCCCGGTGGGCCTCCACGAAGGCAACGAGGGCCGCGTTGAAGCACGGCGAGAGGTGGCGCACCTGCTGGAGCACGATCCGACCAGGCTGGAAGATCGACGTGGCGGGAACGTCGCTCAGGCCGAGCGCGGTGCAGTCCACGTGCAGGATATCGGGGCCGGTCTTGGTCTCTCCGCGCTCGAGCACGATCCGATCGGCCTCGATCCGCCGCACCCGGCCGAGCCTGACGACGTCTGTGATCTGGCGCAGGGACGCCAGCTCGCGGGCGCTGAGCATCGTGCCGCGGTACATCCTCGCCGGCCACGTCGGGTCGATACGCGCCACTCGCTCCGAGGCCTCGAGCCGCTCAAAGAGGTCCTCGACGTTCTCCGCCTGGGCGCCGGCCTCGGCGTCGAGGGCGTTCCCCTCCATGATCGCGCCGACCTGCCCCAGCGGCTGAAAGTGACGGCGGTCATAGAACCACGCGTCGCGGGGCCGGATCCAACGAATCCGATCCGGCCGCACGTCGTTGTCCAGAAGCCATATGCAAGCGTCCACAGCCGTCTTGCCGGAGCCGAGGACCGCGTAGGAGCAGCCCTCCCGCGCCGCCGCCGGCAGGTCGTTGATGGGGATGAGCCGAACGCCCGGCGCCACCTGAAACGGGGCGGCGTGGGTCGCCGGGATCGACCCCTCCAGGTATCGAGCATCGACGACCCTGCGACGTATAGCGACATCGTGAAGCTCTCCCGTGCTCAGGTCCCTGACCTGCTCGCCTTCGCTCCCGGCGCCCAGATGCTCGTGGCGGGTGAGCACGCGAACCCGGCCTGTCTCCGTCAGCCGCCTGGCCGCCTCGGCGAAATGCTCGCGGACCTCGCCACCAGTCGCCCGCTCGTAGTACCCGGCGTTCTCGCCGGCCTGGTCGATGCGATCCTCGCCAAGCGCCAGCGAACTCACGCCGTAGTAAGCGGAGGGGGTGTGCAGGCGAACGAACGGATACGCATCCACCCAGTGACCTCCCGGGGCCCCTCGACGGTCGATCACCGTCACCTCCACGTCGGCCTCAGCCACCAGCGCATCAGCGAAGGCAAGGCCGCTTGCGCCTGCCCCTACAACCAGATAGTCCGTGTTGATGAGTATGTTCTTCTCCTGGCTCTGCGCCGAGAGCATGATCCTTCAATTCAGCCAAGAAAAAATACCCTAGTTCCATCACTGGAAGCACGTACGACCACAACGCGCGGCCCGGACACCCCAAACTCCTCCTTTACGGCGATGCAGCAGCCCGAAACGCTAGCGCCGGAGCACTCCCTTCGGACGAACGGGAGCAACCGATCGTCGTGGTCGGCGGCTGCCGCTTGTGGGAGCCGAGGGAGCAGGAGTTGAGGGCTCATATCGCCTAACTCAACGGCATTGTGGCCTACAAGACAAGGGGATTGAAAATGTCTCCGTACAGTACGACGTTCGCTGCGGGCCGTACACCTATTCTGGTGAGTCTGCGGTCCGTCTTGAGACAAGCCCTGGGAGACCGGTGCTTGGTTGTTTCGGGTCGCGCTTGCTCAGGGACGGTTGCCGTCGAGGTGCGAACGTCGCTGCTCGCCGAAATGTATTGCGCGATGGATGGATCAAGCCGTGTGGCAACCCATAGGAGATCGTCGAGTCCAGTGAGAATGTTGGTGCTCAAAAGCGGCTCGTGATGTGCCACGCGGTTGCGCAGACCGTGAAGGCGCCCGACCCGAGCATCGACGTCGCCGCGGTTGGTCTTCGGCGAGAATGCAGCGTGAAGATATGGCATCCAAAGGCTCTTCTCGTGAGCCTTGGAGGACAGATACCGCCAGAAGCCGAACGACAGATTGGCGATGATCTCGCCGCCCGCGGCCGCAAGTGCCCGGCGCCCCGCCACCACCGCGCCACGCATTGCCGGGTGCGCGGGATCCACCGCGCCCGCCCACGCCACCACAACCCGAGCCTCGCCGTCCATGACTGGCGTGATTGAGAGCTATGGGGCACTCGGCGTGTTCTTGCTGATGGTGCCGGAGAGCGCGTGCATCCCCGTGCCAAGCGAGGTGACGCTCCTCTTCTCTGGCTTCGCCGTAAATCAAGGCTGGATGAGCTTCCCGATCGTGGTGCTCGCCGCCACCGCCGGCAATCTCGTCGGCTCGCTTCTCGCATATGGCCTGGGCGCCAGCCAGCTGCCCCAGCGCATCCCGATCGCACGGGCCGCGCTGGGCAGGTGGGAGGGACTGCTCGAGCGGCATGGCATCCGAGCCGTTTTCATCGCCCGGCTGCTGCCACTCGCGCGCACGTTTGTGTCGCTGCCGGCGGGAGCGCGACACGTCCCTCTGATCCCGTTCGTCGCGCTCACGACGCTCGGCTGTCTGATCTGGGCCTTGGCATTCACGTTGACGGGCGTGATGGTCGGCAGCGCGTGGGTATCCCTCGACTCGACGCTCGGACGAGGGCTGCTCGCGGTGGGCCTCATAACGGTCGTCTTGTCTGTGGTGCGACACCGGAAAGCCGATTAGCGCGCCTGACGCGACCACTGTCTGAGCTGGGCGGCCCCGCGAGTGGCCTCAAACAGACTCAACGAGACCGTCACGCCCCACACACCCCACGACCCTACGGGGCGAGGCGGAAGGGTGGGTAGCGATCGGTTACCAGCACATGGGCGTACGCGATCACCCGGTTGGTCCAGCGCCCGACGCCGACGAGGAAGTCGAACAGCCCGCGGGGGAAGCGACCGGTGAGTAGGATCGCCAACCAGGCGGCGATCACGACGAAGAATGCGGCGATGTAGAGGAAGAACAGCACGATGTAGTGCGGGATGGCCAGCAGCCACTTCACCAGCGGCAGCCAGCGGTTGAGGTCGTTGCGCGCATCCGGATAGGGAAGCTCGAGGTGCACCGCCTGGTGCTCGTCAGTGGAGGGGTAGCGGTCATCCATCAGCGCCAGGTAGACGCCGACCCGGGCGGAGAATCGCAGCAGCTCGAGGTTCCAGTCAAACCACCACCGCGGGTACTTCTGCCGGAACAGGATCAGCAGCAGCGTGGGCAGCACGACCAGGCCAACGGTGCTGGCGGTCCCGCCTGCCCTTCCGCCGTAGGCGGAGACGCTGCCCTCGATGAGGGCGAGCACGATCGCGATCGGGATGACCATGAACAGGCGAAAGAAAGTGCTCAGGCGGTTGAGCGGCCGGTCCGGGTAGTCGACCGAGTACTGAACGGGATACGGGGCGTCGGGGTTCATGGGAGGCCTTTCGATGAGGTGTACGGCGTACACTCGTGAGGGGGACTATAGGTGTACGCTGTACACTTGTCAAGGCCAATGGAAAAAAAGAAGCTCCCTCCCATAAAACAGAAGGTCGCCACCCGGACACCGCTGAACAGCGCGCGTGTGCTGCGGGCCGCCGTCGCCCTCGCCGATGGGGCCGGGCTCGAGGCATTCAGCATGCGCGGGCTCGCGCAGGATCTCGGTGTAGTGCCGATGGCGCTCTACAAGCACGTCGCCAACAGGGAGGAGCTCCTCGATGGCATGGTCGACATCGTCTTCGGCGAGATCGAGCTCCCATCTGAGGGGCTCGACTGGAGGTCGGCCATGCGGCACCGGGCGATCTCGACGCGCGAGGCACTGCAGCGCCACAGCTGGGCGATCGGGATGATGGAGTCGCGGCATCCGGGGCCGGCCAACCTACGCAACCACAACGCGGTGATGGGCTGCCTGAGGGAGGCGGGCTTCTCATTCAAGCTGGCGATCCACGCCTATTCGGTCCAGGACGCCTACATCTACGGCTTCGCCATGCAGGAAAGAGATCTAGGGTTCGAGACCCAGCACAGTGCCGGAGAAGCCGCGCAGCGGAGGGCGGAGACGATCGACGCGCTCGAGAGCTACCCCTACCTCGTCGAGATCGCCGCGAAGCTCCCCGAGTCCGGCTACGACAGCGCAGCCGAGTTCGCCTGGGGGCTCGACCTCATCCTCGACGGCCTCGACCGGCAACGTCGCACCGGGGCCACACCGGCGTGAGCGGCGCGAAGCGGTAAGCGATCATCGAAGTTCCCCAGTCGTGATCCGAAATTCCCCAGTCGCGATCAATTTCCCTCTGGCCGGAGACTCTGAGCCCCGAGGCGGGGCTCAACTGGGAATACGCGCGAATCGCACCGCGTTCTCGAAGTGCGGTGCCCAGGGCTGCGCCGAGCTCGTCCAGATCTCGACCGTCGGCACGATCCACGATGCGTCGTCGAACGTCCCCGCCTTCAGGAAGACAACTCCCGGCATCGACTCGATCGTGCTGAATATCGGCGATCCGCAGCCCGAGCAGAACCGCCGCTCGGTGGTGCTCTGGTAGCCCTCGCTGGCGGTCTTGAACGAGGCGAGGGTGTTGCCCTCAACCGTGAACGCGTCGCTCGGCACCCCCACTACCACCGAGAACGCCGTGGCCGTCTGGCGCTGGCAGTTCGCGCAGTAGCAGGCTCCCTGCCACACCGGCTCGGCGTCGACGCTGTAGGTCACGCCACCGCACAGGCAGCGGCCGGTGATGGGTTTGGGTGCGTCGGCCACTCACCGAAGACTCTACACCAGCATCGTCGCCCGCTCGCGCTGCAGC
>JBEKYV010000327.1:0-7322 GCA_049510515.1 Solirubrobacteraceae bacterium
GCCGACCGCGGCGCGTACACCGAGGACGACGTGCGGGAAATGGGGCGCGCGCTCACCGGCTGGCGGGCGGAATGGTCGGAAGCGGATGGGATGCACAACTTCCACTACGACCCCACCAAGCACGACGAAGGCCAGAAGACCGTGTTCGGGCAGACGGGCAACTGGGATTGGGAAGACGCGGTGAGGATGTGCGTCTCGCATCCGCTGCACCCCTCGTTCTTCGTCACCAAGCTGTGGGGCTACTTCATCCCCACCCAGCCCGACGAAGCTACGCTGGCCTCGCTGCAAGGCCTGTATACGAGTTCGGGCTTCAGCATCGGAGCGGTGGTCGAGGCGATCTTGCAGCACCCGGACTTCTACGAAGGCCCGGAGCTGGTGACGCCCCCCGTGGTGTACAACGCCGGGCTGCTGCGCGCGGTCGGCCGCTACATCGACACGACCGCGTGGGCGTGGCTGTCATCGGGGGCGGGGCAGCAGCTGTTCTACCCGCCCAACGTCTCCGGCTGGGAATTCGGCCGCTGGCTGGACACCTCGACGGTGAGGGCGCGCTGGGAACTGGCCAACTACGTGGTCGCCAACTCCTACCCCAACCCGTGGCCGAAGGAAGGCGAACCGGAATACGACCCAACCGAGACCGCCGCCCAGGCGCTCGCGAGCGCGCTCGCCTACTGGGGCAACCCGCCGCTGTCGAGCGAATCGGAGCAGTGCATTGCGCAGTTCTCGCAATCCTGCCTGCCTGCCGAAATGGCCGAATGGGAGCAGAGCCCTTACCGGGCGATCCGCCAGAACGCGCTGCGGATGCTGATCGCCACCTCCCCCGACATGCAGGTGAGCTGACCGTGTTCCTTCTCCACCCACCCGTCCCCTCTTTGCACGCGCACCGCGGCTCCTCATCGCCAGCAACAGCAACATCCCCCTCCTCCCACCCACCACATACGAGACCGGGGTGAGCTGAAGATGTCAGGCTGCTCATGCAACGACTTCAACCGCGCGCAACTGCTGCGTCGCGGGGTCGCCGTGGCGGGGAAAGGCCTGCCGGCGATCGAGCCGGGGATGCCGCTGCCGGCGGGCACCGGGATGGATAGGCGCAGCTTCCTGCTGCGCACCGCCGGCGCGGTGGTGTCGGTGTACGGCGCATCAATGCTGGGCGTGCGCCACTTCGAGGAGGGCATCGCCCAAGCGGCCGCCGCGTCCTCCAACCAGCCGGTGCTGGTGTCGATCTTCATGGAAGGCGGCTGGGACGCGCTGTCGGTGCTGGCGCCGGTGAAGGAAACGCGCTACCGCCAGCTGCGCCCCGCGCTCGCCCTCGCCGAAGGAAGCGGCGAACCGTTCAAAGAGGACCCCACCCTGATGTGGCACCCGCAGGCACAGGGTCTCGCGACGCTGCACGGCGAGGGCAAGGTGACGGTGTTCCCGGCCGTCGGGTATGACCCGCCCGACGAGAGCCATTTCACGAGCCGCCACTACTGGGAGGTGGGGCAGCTGGACACCAACGCACGCAGCGGCTGGATCGGGCGCTTCCTCGATGCGACGGGAGAACCGGACAACCCGCTGCAGGGTCTGTCGCTCGACTACAGCCTCGCGCCGGCGCTGGCGACCGAAAAGATGCCGGTGGCGGCCGTCTCATCGCCCACCGACTACAACATGTGGGCGTACGGCTTCGACGAACCGATCGCAGGGCAGGCGATGGAAACCTTCGGCGCGCTCGGCGCCCTCGCGGCTCCCTCGCCCGCATACGCGCAGGCGCGCGGCGCCGCGTGGGACACGAGCATCGTGCTGCAGGAGATGGCGCCGTTTGTGGGCCCCGAAGGCAAGCCGACGTACACCGCGCCGGTCGCCTACCCGAAGGACGGCGGCGAATTCGCGGGCCGCTTGGA
This sequence comes from Solirubrobacteraceae bacterium, assembly GCA_049510515.1. Taxonomy (GTDB): domain Bacteria; phylum Actinomycetota; class Thermoleophilia; order Solirubrobacterales; family Solirubrobacteraceae; genus Palsa-744. The sequence continues at coordinate 1,878 of JBEKYV010000327.1, forward strand.
AGCGCTCGCGGCGATGCTGGCGGCGGGGCTGCCGATCAAGTGCGCGTCGCTGACGGGGATCGGCACCTACGACACCCACTCCGACGAGCCCACCACGCTGAGCACCAACCTCGGCCAGACCGTCGAATCGGTGGTCGCCTTCCAGCGCGACCTCGAAGCGCGCGGCCTGCAGGACCGCGTGATCGTCCAGCTGTGGTCGGAGTTCGGCCGCCACCCCCAGGAAAACGGCTCGGGCACCGACCACGGCGCCGCCGGCCTGGCGTTCCTGATCGGCACGCGGGTGTCAGGCACGATGATCGGCGAGTTCCCCGGCCTCGGCAAACTCGACGAAAACGAAAACCTGCTCAACACCTCCGACTTCCGCGCGATGTACTGCTCGCTTTTGGAGCAGTGGTTTCAAACCGAAGCGGGCCTCGTGATCCCCGAAGCGGCCTCATTCGCGCGGCCGACACTGCTGAAGGCGTAGTGGGGTCTATACGCCTGCCAGCGCTGGGGCGACTGCGTCGGAGCCAACCCGGACGATCTCGGGGACAGTGATCTTGATCTCCCCAGTATCGTCAAGGAGCGACTTGGCTCCGACGATCGTCACCCCGACCAGGCTTCCCGCGGCATCGAAGCGCAATGCGTGGCCCTCCGGCGACTCGTCAAAGGCCACCGCTGAGGACGGGTCCCCCTTGTGCAGATAGAGCACATCGACCTCCGCGTCGTAGAAGACGTTGTCGAATGTGAATGAGCCGATCGTGATGGTCATGGCGCCGATCCAGTGGCGTAGGCTGTGACGACGTGCCCACGCTCTCTACTGTAGGCCACGACGACCTTCAGCCAGTCGCTGGGTTCGTCCGTCTTCAAGTAGTACCACTCCTCGTTGCCAAGCCTGCCCGGCGTGCACCGATCGGGTTCTTGCACAGCACGCAGCACTGCCTCGCCAAACGGCTCGATCTCGGGGTGTCGCTCAATGATGTGGCCCCATCGCTCCTCGGTCAACTCGACCGTTGTGCCCTTGGGGTCACTGATCGCAGCACGAACTGTCATCTACGCGAGAGTACGGTCCTCTTGGGACGTTTCAGTCGCACGGTCACGCTGCTCATCGGGCGCGATCGCCGCTAGCGTTCGTTGCATGAGCAACGGCCCCTGCGCATGAGCGCGCTCGAAGTGATCTGGCATGGGCTGCGCGACTCGCTGCTGATGGCGTGGGAGGTGTGGTGGGCGCTGGTGCTGGGCTTTGCGATCAGCGCGATCGTGCAGGCGTGGGTGCCGCGCGAGCGCGTGCGGGGGGCGCTGTCGGGCTCGGGCCCGCGGCCCGTCGCGCTCGCGACCGGCCTCGGGGCGGCCTCCTCGTCTTGCTCCTACGCGGCGGTGGCGATCGCACGCTCGCTATTTGCCAAGGGCGCATCCTCGGCGACCTCGCTGGCGTTCCAGTTCGCCTCGACCAACCTCGTGTGGGAGCTGGGCCTCGTGCTGTGGGTGCTGATCGGTTGGCAGTTCACGCTCGCCGAGTACCTCGGCGGCGTGGTGATGATCGCGCTGATGGCGCTGGCGCTGCGCCTGTTCGTGCCGGCGGCCTTGGAGGCGCGGGCGCGTGAGCACGCACAGAATGTGAAGGATGACGGGCACCATCATCACCACGGCCACGACCACGGTCACCACGACCACGCCGCCGACCACCACGGCCACGACCACCCCGCCGCCGACGACCCCGAGCACGGCTGGCGCGGGCGCGTGACCTCGCGCGCGGCGTGGGCGGAGGTGGCGGGCAACTTCCGCATGGATTGGGCGATGGTCTACAAGGAGATCGCGCTCGGCTTCCTGCTGGCGGGCTTCATCGCCCAGCTCAGCCACAGCTTCTTCGAGGGCCTCTTCATCGTCCACGCGCCCGCGCCGTGGCCGGCGATCGAGAGCGCGGTCGTGGGCCCGCTGATCGCGGTGGCCTCGTTCGTTTGCTCGATCGGCAATGTGCCGCTCGCGGCGGTGCTGTGGTCGGGGGGGATCGGCTTCGCCGGGGTGCTGGCGTTCCTGTTCGCCGACCTGATCGTGCTGCCGATCATCCTGATCTACCGCAAGTACTACGGCCGCGACTATGCGCTGCGAACGGTCGCATTGATGTACTGCACGATGGTGCTAGCCGCGCTGATCATCGCCGCCCTCTTCAGCCTCCTCGGCCTGATCACCACCGGTCCGCGCCCCAGCACCGCAGCCGTCTTCGGCAAGGTCGCGCTCGACTACAAGCTGGTGCTGAACGTGCTCGCCGCGCTCATCTTCATCGCCCTCCTGCGGCTCGGCACACCAGGATCGAGCGCATCTAAACGAGATCTTCCTCGCCCGGTAGGCTCCGCGGTGCAATGAGATCCCGCGCCCTGGGCACCATATGAGACGCCCCGCCGCCATACCCCTCGAGGGCCGGCGCGTGCTGATCACCGGGGCGGCGCGGGGGATCGGGGCCGGCGCGGCGAAGCGGCTGCACGCCCGCGGGGCGCGGGTCGCGCTCGCCGGCCTCGAGCCCGAGCTGCTGGCAGAGGTCGCCGCGGAGTGCGGCGATGCGCCGTGGGTGGAGTGCAACGTCGCCGACCGGACTCAGGTCGATCAGGCGGTGGACAGCTACCGCCAGGCCTGCAAGCGGTGGTAGAGCCGGAGCCCACCGCGGTAGGGACGCGCTGCGCCGCGTCCATTCCCCCATGGTAACACGGACGAGCCGGCCGGATTTCACATCTCCCACCCGCGCGGGTACGCGCTGCCGATCGCCTCGCTGGCGGGCGCGCTGCACGCGCCGATGCTGGGCGCCTACAGCTCCTCGAAGGCTGCGGTCGAGGCGCTTGGCAATACGCTGCGCGTGGAGCTATTGCACACGGGCGCGCGCGTGGGGGTGGCCTACTTCGGCTTCATCGACACCGAGATGGTCAAACGCGGAATGCAGACGCGCGCCGTCGAGCAGGCCCCGCGTCTGCGCCAGGCTATTGTCAAACCGGTGCCGCTGGCGCGCGCGGTCGACGCGATCGAACGCGGGGTCGAACGCCGTGCCACGCGCGTGACCGCGCCGGGGTGGGTTGCGGGCGCTCTACCATTGAGGATGCTGATACAGCCGCTGGTCGATCGCACCGGTGGCGGCCTCGAGCAGGCGCTGGCGGTCGCCCGTGAGGAGCAGGCGCCGCTTACGACGCTCCAACCCGATTCTCGCTGACTGAACGAAAAGATGCGTGGTCGTACCGCAACCTGGGTATAGTTGGGTGTGTTGTGTAAGAGGATGAGGATTTGCGCTGGGCTACAAGGAGGGTTTGCGACATGAGGGTTCCCGTTGACATGACGGCTCGGTACGTCCGGGTCTGGATGACCGCGCTGTTTGCTTGTGGGGGCCTCGCTCTCGCCACTCTTGCGCCTGCTGCGCAGGCGTTGCCGCCGGAAGCGCTTGGCGTCAAGACGCTGGTGGCGGCGAACTGCATTACTGCGTTCCCAGAATGTGGCTCGGAAACGGTCACTAAAGCACCGTTTCCGTTCGAATATTCAGTGCCCAAGGAACCGACTCCCGCCGAAGCCAAAGAACAGGGCTATCGCCAGGCGGCGGGTCACCCAGCGTGGGGGATCACCGACTTCGAAGTAGCCACCGTGAACGCCCAAAAACCGAGCTTGCCAGGGAAAGTGCCAGATGCCGTCCCTGCCGCCATTGTCACGCATGTTCGCACCGATGTCGGCCCAGGCGTGAGCACCAACCCTGAGGCGATGGCACAGTGCTCGATGTCCCAATTTGGCGAAAAAGAAGCTTTTCCTGGCACGGGCTTTTATGAAAAGCCCAAATGCGTAGAAACGGAACCGAAAAGCACGGTTATCGGCGAAAATCTAGTTACCGCATACGCTGGAGAAGAACTTGGTTTTCCGGGATCGGAAGTAGTTGATATACCTTTGAAAGGCGTCGTCTACAACCTCGTGCAGCCAGAAGGTCGCGCAGCCGACTTCGGGGTTGCCGTGGGGCTTCCGATCTCGGCGACTGGAAAGGCACTCGCAAAAGGCTTCAAAGAAGCCGAAGAAAAAGGGGCGAAACCCGGAGTCGGGTTCCCCACAAAAGAAGAACAGGAAGAAGCCGAGGAACAGCAGTACTACGCCCACACCTTCATCGAAGGCGGCGTGGAATGGGCCAAGGAAGCAAAGGGTACCGGTGTCGGCAACTACCACGACTACTACGAAACCAACGCTTCGCCGGCCCTGCCGCTGATCTCCTCGCGCCTGATCCTCTACGGCGATATCGGCAACACCGGAAAAGGCGGGTTCATCACCAACCCCAGCCACTGCACCGGGGAACCGGGAGAAGCCACCCGCAACAAGCTCACGCTCACCTCTCTCGGGGGCCAGACGGCCATCAAGGAATACTTCGCCCCGATCGACACCGAAGGCTGCAAAGGCGAATCGCCCTTCTCGCCGGTGCCGTTCGCGCCGACGTTCGCGATGAAAACTGAAACGACCCAGTCCGATCAGCCGACCGGGGTCACCGCCGAACTGGCGCTGCCGCACGCGGCAGGCAACAAAGAAATCGACTCCTCGCAGCTGAAAGACGCGGTCGTCACGCTGCCCGAAGGGATGACGCTCAACCCGTCGGCCGCGCATGGCCTGCAGGCATGCAAGCCATCGCAGATCCACATGGAAGAACCGGTGGCCGCCACCTGCCCCTACGGCTCCAAAATCGGCACCGTCACGATCAACGTGCCCGACCTGCCGCCGGAATCGCTCAAGGGCAACATCTATCTCGGCGGCTCTGAAACCGGGCAGATCACCGGCCAGCCGTATGTCATGTACCTCAACGCCGAATCGGCGCGCTACGGCGTCACGGTGCGGCTCAAAGGCACGGTGGACGCCAACGTCACCACCGGGCGCGTTACGGCGACGTTCGCCAAAAACCCCGAACAGCCCTTCAGCGAAGTGATCCTGCACTTCAAAGACGGCCCGCTCGCGCCGATCGCCAACCCGCTCGCCTGCGGCACGGCGACGACCGAAACGAAACTGGTGCCTTACATCGGCGAAGAATTCACGAAAACGCCCTCGACCGCGTTCACGGTCGACAACAACGGCTCCGGCGAAGCGTGCAAATCGCCGCTGCCGTTCGCGCCCGGCCAGACATCCGAAAGCCAGCCCGCGACCGGTGGGGCGTCGAGCAACTTCTCGTTCACGGTCACGCGGCCCTCGGGTCAGCAGTACCTCTCGCAGATCAAGACCGTGCTGCCGGCCGGCCTCATCGGGCGGATCCCCGCGGTGTCGCTCTGCACTGAAGCCCAGGTCGCTGAAGCGACCGCCGGCACGGGCGGATGCCCGGCCTCCAGCCGGCTCGGCTCGGTCACGGTGCTCGCCGGCGCGGGCATCACGCCCTACCAGTTCACCGGCTCGGCCTACCTGACCGGCCCCTACAGCGGCGCGCCGTACGGCCTGGCGATCGTGGTGCCCGCCAACGCCGGCCCGTTCAGCCTC
>JBEKYV010000328.1:0-4565 GCA_049510515.1 Solirubrobacteraceae bacterium
GGCGGCGCGAAGGCGGCCCTGCTGCCGGTCGCCGGGTGGGGTCCGACGCTGGGCGCGGGTCATATGGGCCCGCTCGACGCAGCGCGAGCGGTCGGCTTGATCGAGCCGCGCATCGCCATTCCCGTGCACTGGGGAACGCTCGCGCCGCTCGGCCTCGGCTGTCGCGACCGGGCGCGGCTCCGCGACCCGCCGCGCCTGTTCGCCGAGCACGTGGCGGGCATCGCCCCGGATGTCGAGGTGCGAATCCTCGCTCCCGGCGGGGAGACGAATCTCTAGGATGTGCGCCTCATGGCGGAGGGGCTCTCGGCGAGCGAGGTGGGCAAGGAGATCGGGGAGCACAGGCACGCCGCCGCCGAGGATCCGCCGAAGGACGGCCGCGATCGGCTGCTGTCGATCACCGAGGCGATATTGCTGTCGCTGGTGGCCGTGCTCGCGGCCTATTCGGGCTACGCGGCGGCCAAGTGGGGCACCTACTCGTCGGTGTCGCTGGCGAAAGCGTCGGCAGCGCGCACCAAGGCCAACCGTGCCGACCTCGAAGCGCTGCAGATCCGCACGCTCGATTCGGTGTCGTTCAACGCCTGGTTCAGCGCCTTCACGGCCGGCAACGCCAACGCCGAACGGCTCGCGGAGAAGCGCCTGCGCCCGGGCTACCGCCCCGCCTTCTACGCGTGGTTGGCGACCGATCCGGCGCACAACCCGAAGGCGCCGCCCGGCCCCTCCTACATGCCGCAGTACGTGATTCCCCAGGAACGCGCCGCCAACGCCGACGACGCCGAGGCGGACTCCAGCTTCGCGAAGGGGACCGAAGCGGGGGCGATCGGCGACAAGTACGTGCGCGACACGGTGTTCCTCGCCACGGTGCTGTTCCTGGTCGGGATCAGCGGCCACTTCCCGCTGCGTCAAGCGCGCTACGGCCTGATCGCGATCGGCGCGCTGATCCTTGTGTTCGCGGTCATCCAGCTGCTCGGTTTGCGGACCCCGCCGTAAGATCAAGCCCATGGCGACCCACCAGGCGCTCGCAGGGGCGCGCGGACGTATCCACCCGATGCGCATCTTGATCGGCGTGCTGATCCTGGTTGTGCTCGGCGCCGCCGCCACGCTCGCGGGGTGGGACATCACCGGGTGGTGCAAACACATCTGGCAGATCGTCACGAGCATCCCGATCGGCTATGTGATTGCGGCGATCGCGCTGCTCTCCTTGCAGACAACCGCCACCGCGTACGCCTGGTATTGGATCCTGCGCTACGGCTATCCCGACTCCGAAGTCCGCTGGATCCAGGTGCTGGCCTGCTATGCGGCGGCCGTCGCGCTCAACTCGGTGCTGCCGGCCAACCTCGGCACGCTGGTGATGCTGCTGATGTTCACCACCATCATCGCCGCCGCCACGTTCGCGGGCGTGCTCGCGGGGATGGCTGTGCAGAAGATCTTCTTCACGCTGATCGGCGCCTTCTGTTACATCTACCTCTTCCTGACGGTCGGTGGGTCGTTCTCGCTGCAGCTGGGCTTCGTGAGCGAACACCCGTGGGCGACTGCGATCCTGCTCGTTGCTCTCGCAGTGCTTCTGTTCCTCGTCGGCAGGGTGCTGCGCCAGCGCGTCAAGCAGTGGTGGGAGCAGGCGAAGGTTGGCGCGCAGATCCTCGCCCACGCCCGCGCCTTCCTCGGGCGTGTGGTGCTCCCCGAGGCGATCAGCTGGCTGGCGATGCTGGGGGTGATCGCGGTGTTCCTGTCCGCCTACAACATCCCCGTCAGCTTCCACATCCTGATGCGCGTGGTTGCCGGCAACTCGATCGCCAACGTCAGCTCGGTGACCCCGGGCGGGGCGGGGGTGGTGCAGGGTTTCAACGTGCTCTCGCTGAAAGGCGTCACCAGCGCATCCAACGCCACCGCCTACTCCGTCTCCCAGCAGCTTGTGAGCACCGCGTGGGGCATCGTCTTTGCGATTGCGCTCCTCGTCCGCGCCTTCGGCTGGTCGGATGGCAAGACGTTGCTCGCGCAGTCCTACAGCGAGGCGCGCGAGAAGAAGGCCGAGCACTCGGCGGCGCGCAAAGCCAAGGGGAAGGCCGGGGCGGCCGGGGGCTCGGCGTGATGCTGGCACACCTCGACTTCGCAGCCGCCATCCAGCGGCTCGAGGGCGCCGTTCAGTAGTACAGCTTGCCGTCGGCCTGCACCGTCAGCGCATAGGTCTTGCGGTTGATCTGGCCCGAGAGGGTGCCGGTGCCGTGCGCGTGCGCATAGCGGCCCGACCCGCTGGTCACCTTGAGCGAGCCCCCGAAGCTCGAGTAGACGCTGGTCGAGTGCAGCGCGCCCCCGCCGCTGCCGTTGATCGAGCCGCCTCCGTTGGCGTAGATCGTGAACTTTGCGGTGACCGTGGCCCCGATGTCGAAGCTCACCTTCACCTTCCCCGGGATCGTCCCCGACACCGGCCCTTCCTCCAGCAGTTCGGCCCCGGAGCTGCGCACCTCGTGCAGATGCCCTTCGTCCTTCACGTTCAGTGTGCGCGCGGCGCGTGCGCCGTTTGCTGCGGAGTCGGCGGCACCCATCAAGCCCAGCGCACCTGCCGCCGCCAGCGCTACGCGGAGCGCATGTCCGGCACCTCGTCGATGTACGGTCGCTTTTCGCATCTTCCCGAAGACTCCCAACTGAGTGAACTAGCTTACCAGCGGTGTGGGCTTAAACACGGTAACCCACCAAAAGATTCTGTAGCGCATAGTCTACATTGCTCCCACGGAGGTGGGTCCGGCGAAGCGAAGCCGACGCGGGGACTCGAACCCCGGAACCCAACATTGGGCGTGGGGGGAGCAGGCTCCCCCCACGGGCCCCCCACATGTCTCTCCCTCGGGCCTGACAAGCAAAGCCGACGCGGGGACTCGAACCCCGGACCCCTTCATTACGAGTGAAGTGCTCTACCAGCTGAGCTACGTCGGCGCGAGCATGGATGCTATCGCCAGCCAGGCTCTCCTCACAGCCCCGCCAAAGCCTCCAGCAGGGACTCGCCGTGCTTCTCGCAGAAGGCGGGGCCGATACCGCGGATCTCGATCAGCTCATCGGCGCTCGCCGGGCGCCGGCGCAGGATCTCCTCCAGCACCGTGTTGGCGGCGACCGTGAACGCCGGCTTTCCCTCCGCCTGGCCGAGGCGCCACTCCCTGAGCTTTTCGTACTGCGCGTCGTCGACGGGGTCGGGGTCGGGGGCCGACGAGCTCGGGGGCAATTCCCCACCGTCGCCGGAGGTTGGGCCCGCCAAGCCGCTGAGCGATTGACCCGCGTGGGCCACCGCGACGAACGTGGCGGGACTGCCTTGCGCCGATCCGCCGTAACCGTTGGGTGCGGGCCTCGGCGACCCATTTGCGGCAGACCCCGCCGTCCGCGTGCGCTTGGTGGCGCTGGCCCCCGCCGCCAACGCTCGCTCCAGCTCCGGGTCGGGGTCGCATACGCTGCAACAGCGACCCTCCCGCGCGCCTTCCTGGGAGTCGCCGAAGTGCTCGAGGATCTGCCGGCGGCGGCACTCGTCGGCGTTGGCGATGAACCGCTCGATCGCGCGATAGGACTCCCAGCCTCGATCCTTCGCGGATTTGATCGCGGCATACGCGGCGCGGCCGTCCAGCTGGCCGGTGAGGCGCACGCACAGCATGCCCCGCGCGCCCGGTTGCAGCTCGGCCGCCCCCGCTCGCTCGGCGATCGAGAGCAGCACCCGCTCGCTGTCGTCCAGCTCTCGTGGCGCGATCTCCACCTTGCGTTCGCGCCCGTCCAGGTCGGCGCTGGCGCGGCGGCCCAGGCGATCGAGGTGGGCGCGCACGTCCTCCACGCTGCTCTGGCGCTCGGTGTTGAAGCGGATCAACCTGCCGAGGTCCATCCGCGAGGCCAGCAGCAGCGCCCGCGCCTGCTTGCCGTCACGTCCGCCGCGGCCCGCCTCCTGGTAGTAGGCCTCCAGGCTGGTGGGAATCGCCCAGTGCGCGACGGTGCGCACGTCAGCCTTGTCCACGCCCATCCCAAACGCGTTGGTTGCCACCACGACCTCCGCAGTGCCGTTCATGAACTGCTCCTGCGCGCGACGGCGCTGCGCCGGGGAGAGACCGGCGTGGTAGGCGACCGTAGGTATGCCCCTTGCGGCGATCAACTCCGCCACCTCGTCGGTGTCCTTGCGCGTCCCGCAGTACACGATCGCCGGACGCGCGTCGGCGTTCTCGAGCGCGTGCAGCAGCGCCGCGCGCTTGCGCCCCACTGCACCCTTGCCTTCGACCCTCACCACGTCGAATGTGAGGTTGGGCCGGTCGAAGCCCGAGCTCACCGACACCCACTCCCGTAGCCCCAGCTTCGCCGCGATCTCTGCCGCCACCCGCGGGGTGGCTGTGGCCGTCGCCGCCATCACCGGAGGCCGTCCGAGCGCCGCGATCGCGCCGTGCAGGCGCAGGTAATCGGGGCGGAAGTCGTGGCCCCACTCCGCCACGCAGTGCGCCTCGTCCACCACGAACAGGCCCACCTTGCGGGTGCCAAGCGCCTCTCGGAACGGCCGCGAGGCGAAGCGCTCCGGCGCAGCCAGCACCAGTTGCGCCCAGCCCGACTCGATG
>JBEKYV010000329.1:0-4559 GCA_049510515.1 Solirubrobacteraceae bacterium
AACCCTTCGCAAAATGAAGTGGTGGGCCGGGGAAAGTACACATTCAAAACAGACCCAAACCCTTCACAAAATGAAGTGGTATAGGCCGAAAAAAGTAATCAATGCCCCCCGTCAGACGCGCTGAATGAGGGTCGCCGTCCCGAGCCCCCCGCCGCAGCACATCGTGACGAAGCCGATCTCCTTGTCGGAGCGCTCCAGCTCGTGCAGCAGCGTGGTGATCAGCCGCGCGCCGGTGCTTCCCAGCGGGTGCCCGAGCGCCATCGCGCCGCCGTTGACGTTGACGCGATCCATGTCGGGGTTGTGCTCGCGCCGCCAGGCGGCGACTACGGGGGCGAATGCCTCGTTGATCTCGATCAGATCGATGTCGTCGATCTTCATCCCGTTGCGCTCGAGAATCTTTGCGGTCGCGGGGATCGGGCCCTCCAGCATTTTCACCGGGTCACAGCCCACGGTCGTCTGATCGACGATCCGCGCGCGGGCGCGCAGCCCGAGCGAGGCCGCCTTCTCCGCCGACATCAACAGCACCGCGGAGGCGCCGTCGGAGATCTGCGAGGAGTTGCCGGCGGTGATCTTGCCGTCGGGCTTGAACGCGGGCTTCAGCTGCGCGAGCGCCTCGAGGCTGGTGTCGGGACGGATCCCCTGGTCGGTGACGAACGTGTCGCCGTTGACTCCGAAGGGCACGATCTCGCGCTCGAAGCGGCCCTCCTCGGTCGCCTGGTGGGCCAGCCGGTGCGAGCGCACCGCCAGCTCGTCGAGCTCCGAGCGGGGGATCTCCCACTGGTCGGCAATCATCTCGGCGCCTAGACCCTGGCCGACGATGTTGTGCTTGGCCATCAGCTCGGGGGTGAAGGCGAAGCCGAACTCCTGCTGGGTCTGCATCCCCGCGGCGAACGGGAGGTGGCCCATGTGCTCCACGCCGCCGCCGATCATCGTGTCGTGCACGCCGGCGGCGATCAGCGCGGCGGAGAAGTTGACCGCCTGCTGCGCCGAGCCGCACTGGCGGTCCACGGTGGTGGCGGGGGTCTCGATCGGCAGGCCCTCCTGCAGCCAGGCGTTGCGGGCGATGTTGAAGGCCTGCTCGCCAAACTGCTGCACGCAGCCTGCCACCACGTCTTCGACCTCGGCGGCGTCGATGCCGGCCCGGGCGATCACCTCGCTGTAGCACTTGCCCAGCAGCGCGTTGGGGTGGGTGTCCTTGTAGTAGCCCTTCTCCTTGTGCCCGCGCCCGATTGGGGTGCGAACCGCCTCCACGATCACGACCTCACGGCCCTCTGGCTTTCTCATTTGGACATCCTCCGTGTGTTGCAGTTGATCGGCACGTGCCGCGCAGCGCCCCCAACCCATACTCTACCGCGTGACGCCCTTAGATTGACTGGTCAGTCAACCAGTTCTTTCGACTCCCGCTTGACCCCGGGGGTCGGATCCATCTCGCGAAGAAGGAGCACGACCACCGTGGAGAAACGCGCATGAACGAGCATCTTGCAATCGTCGGCTCGGGCGCGATCGCGTGCGGGCTGGCGGCCACTGCCGCCCACCACGGGCCCGTGATGCTGCTGGCGCGCTCGCAGAGCTCCGCCGAGCGGGCCCAAACCAGGGTGGATCAAACCCTGACGCGCCTGGCGGTGGAGATCGACCCCGAGCACGTGCAGGTCGTCACCGAGCCGGGGGAGCTGAGCGAGGCGACCTTCGTGGTGGAGGCGGTGGTGGAGGAGTACGCGGTGAAGGAGGCGGTGCACGCGGAATTGCTGGCGGTGTTGGGCGCCGACGCGGTGCTGGCGAGCACCACCTCCTCGCTCTCGATCGAGCGGCTCGCTCAGGCCAGCGGCATTCCCGAGCGCTTCGTGGGCCTGCACGTGTTCAACCCCGTCACGCGGATGCAGCTGGTTGAGCTGATCTTCCCGCCCGCAGCAAGCGAGCAGACCCGCGAGCGAGCGCTGGCGCTGTGCGAGACCTTCGAGAAGACGCCGGTGGTGGTGCCCGACGTGCCGGGGTTTGTCGTCAACCGGCTGCTGTTCCCCTACCTGTTCAGCGCCGTGCGGCTGCTCGAAGAGACCGGGATGGCCGCCGAGGACATCGACACCTGCATGAAGCTCGGCGCCGGCCACCCGATGGGCCCGCTGGCGCTGCTCGACCTCGTCGGGCTCGACGTCGCGCGGGCGATCGGCGAGACGCTCATAGAGCCGGTCCCCCCGCGCGTGACGCAGCTGGTGGGCGAAGGCGCGCTCGGGCGCAAGAGCGGGCGCGGGTTCCACAGCTATTGAGCGGGTTTGTGAGGAAAGGCACCCATCGACAAGAATCTTCTTAGTGACGGCAAACCTTTTAAGTGGGCTTGATCAAGAAGTGGATACTTGAAAGCGCGACACAGATCGCAACGCACACCCGCCTCCTCCCAGTGCACACGCTCCGGCCCGCTCCCCCCGCGGGCCGGACGTGTGCCTGGGAGGGTTTTACTCCTCCGAAGCCGCCTCCCGCGCCGGGACGGGGCGGCGCTCGCGGATGCGCACCGCCTCGATGCGGTTTTGGCGCACCGACTCCACGCGGATCGAGAAGGGGCCGGCGGTGATCGAGTCACCGCGACGCGGCAGCCGTCCGAGCTCCGCGAAGACAAAGCCGCCCACCGAGTTGTAGGCGTCGCTGTCGACCGGAAGCGGCACGCCGTAGTCGGCGAGGTCGGCGACGGGGACGTGGCCGCGCACGAACAGATCCCCGTCGGGCAGCCGCCGCACCTCCCCCGCCGCCGGGTCGGTCTCGTCGGTGATCTCGCCCACCACCTCCTCGATGATGTCCTCGACGGTGACGATCCCGGCAACCCGACCGTACTCGTCGACGACCACCGCCAGCGAGGTGCGCTGGCGCTGCAGGTCGGCCAGCAGGTCGTCCAGCGGCTTGGTCTCGGGCACGATCGGCGCGTCGTGCACCTCTGGCTCGAGCGACGCGTGCGGCCCCTCATCCATCAGCCGGCGGGCCAGCGCGCTGGCGTGCACCAGCCCACGCACGCGGTCGCGATCCTCGCCTTCGGTCACCACGAGGCGCGTGTGCCCGGAGGAGATGCACAGCTTCAAAGCGGTCTCCACGTCGCGCGAGACGTCGATCGCCACGAGTGCGGGGCTCGGGGTCATCACCTGTCTGGCCTCCTGCTCATGCAGGTGGAACACGCCCGTGAGCATCCCCGCCTCCCCCGGGTCGAGGTGGCCGCCAGCGTATGACTCGGCGATCAGGCGCTTGAGCTCGTCGGGCGAGCCACCGCCCTGCTCGCGGGTCATGTCCACGCCGAGCAGCTTGAGGATCCGTGCCGACACCGTGGTTGTCGCCTCGATGATCGGGCGGAACAGCACGGCGAAACCCTGCAACGGCCGGGCGATGCGGCGAGCGACCGACTCGGCGCGGTCGATCGCGTAAAACTTCGGCACCATCTCCCCGAAGATCAGCTGCGCCGAGATCACGATCGCGTAGGCGACGACCACGGCGATCACGACGGTGGCGTCATGGGAGATGCTGCCCCCGAGCGCCTCCTGCAGCGCGTGCGCGAGCGTGGGCGTTGCCAGCGCGCCGATCCCGATCGAGGTCATCGTGACGCCGATCTGCACCGCCGAGATGTAGTCGTTGATCCGCTCCAGCTGCTTGAGCGCCAGCGCGGCGCCGCGCATGTCTTGCTCGCGCATCACTTCCAGCCGGGCGCGCCGCGAGCGAACGAGGGCGTACTCTGCGATCACGAAGAACGCGTTGACCGCGACCAGCACGGCCGCGAGGATCAGCTTCAGCCCGGTCACGCTTCGTGCGGGGCAGCCCGCCGTGCCCCCGCCGGGATCGGCCTCGGGGCGCTGCTACTTCGGGGAGGTTCTTCGTCTTCGCTCATCGGTGGCCGGCGCCTTCGCAAACCGTAGCAGGGGGCTCAGTCGAGACGATCGATCTGCGAGGCCAGCGCGAAGTCGGCATCGGTGAGGCCGCCCTCGGAGTGGGTGGAGAGCTGCAGGCGCACCTTGTTCCAGCCGTGCACGAGGATGTCAGGGTGGTGGTTGGCAGCCTCCGCGAGTGCTGCCACGCGGTCGACGAAGGCGATCGCCGCCGCGAAGTCCGCGAGCTTGCGCTCGCGCACGATCGTCTCACCCTCGCGAGCCCACTCGCTGCCGGCGAGCCGCTGCTGGATCTGCTCCTCCGCAAGCAACGCCATGTTCAGACGATACCGGCGGCTGTGGATTGCGCGTGCGGCAAGTGGCTCACACGATACCCGCGGCCGTGGACTGCGCGGCGGCGAGCCCAATCACGACCGCCGCGACCGACAGCGCCAGGCAGGCGAGCAGCCCCAGCGCGAGCGCGTAGCGGCCGGTGGAGAGACGGAAGGAGAGGCCGGCGAGCGCCCCGCCGATCAGCCCGCCGATGTGGGCGCCGACGGAGATGTTGGGGATCGAGAAGCTGAGGATCAGGTTGAAGATGATCAGCGCCCCGATGCCCCCCTCCATCACGCTTTTCCCCCGCGCGCGCAGCTCCACCGCGGCGGCGCCCATCAGCCCGAAGATCGCGCCCGAGGCGCCGAGGCTGGGGTTGGCGGTGGCGATCAG
>JBEKYV010000033.1:0-16988 GCA_049510515.1 Solirubrobacteraceae bacterium
CGGGGCCACCTGGCGGCGGCGCCGGATATTTCGGTTCGCGCCCCTTGATATGCGGCGTGAGAACCATCGCCACCGCGAGCAGCAGGAACACGACCATCCCCATCGCGATCGGCGACGCCCCAAGGATCGCGCCGAGGGGGTAGCGCGGCCCGAGCGGCCCGAACCCGCCATGCGCCCGTTGCCACGCCCCAGCGACCGGATCAGCCCACAACGGCCACACCAACCACAACACGACCATCAGCACTCCCACCGCGCGGAAACGCTGGCCCCACCGCAGAACGTCAAGCTCCAAAGGGCGCAACAAACGGTTACACACGGCAGACGCAAACAGCCATCCGCCGACCGGGACGAACACCGGCACCGCCCACCACCCAAATCGCAAGCCGACCACGGTGAACAGCGCGTTCAACCCCAACGCAATCAGCCCCAGGAACGCGCCGACCACGAGCAGTGCGCGCAGCATCGCCTCCTGGTCAGCCTCCCGGTCAGCATGCGAGCGCCCAGCGAAGAACGACTCAGCCCAACCAGGCGGACGATCCATCCGCCTACCCCACCGCGGATCACGAGCACCCATGATCAACCTCCTCTTCCGTTGGGTTTCTCAGCGACGCTCGCCAACAACGCCGCCTCGGTACCACCACGCAGCACACCCCGAGCTGGCCCACCGGCCCTCCCCGCGGGCCTCGCATACGCGCCGCGGGAGCGGCGCCCCGCCGGGGCGCCGGCGACCTGCTCAGCCAGCCACTCTTCGAGCATCGGCCGCGTGAACCGCAGATGACGCCCGACACGCAGGCACGGCAACTGTCCCAGCCGCGTCGCGTCCCGCACCCACGACACCCGCACGTTCAACAACGCCGCCGCCGCCGCACAATCCAACAACGGCTCCGACAACGACACTCCATCAGCCTCGGCTCTCGCTGGGCCGCTCAATTGGCTTCTGTTTCTACTTGCGCCCATCATCCACACTCCTTCCACGCAGCCCCTGGCTGCGGATCGGGCCGCTCAAACGCGGCGCACTCCATAGACGCACCAGGCGCGCGAACACCCCCCACGCGAACGAATCCCCTGCGCGAGGGCCGACCAGCCGATTACTCATCTCGAATCTCGCCATCGAAAGCTCCCGTCTGTAAATCGTGCAAGGAGGCCAAATGCCCCCTGACGAATTTGCGGATGCAGCAGACTTCATGGGGTTATTGACCCTGAGCGGCCGAAAACGGCCCAACGAATTTGGATTGACGCCCTCAAGCGCCGATCCAATGGCCCCAGCCTCGTCGCCCTACCAACAAGTTGTGAGCCCGGCGGGGTGAGCCTTCTGACCGCGTACGATTGCTCTGAGAGCAAGCTCGTCATGGCCGCTAATCCGCACGCTTCCCCCCAGCAGCACCGCCCGGTACCCAAGGAGCGGCCCGTGCGCCGCGCCAAGACCTCCGATCCGGGCGAGCGACGGGAGCTGATTCGCCGCGCCACCACCTGCGTGCGCACGAAGGCCAGCATCGACTTCCTGCGCGACGTGGGCAACCGCTGACGCGCCGTGGCGGCCGGTACCAGGGGCCGGCGCCTACCCCAGATGTGCAGCATGCGGAGCCGACCCCCGGCGGTACCTTGATGAACCCCGCCGTAGGGTCATCCCCAATGTTTTCGGGCCTCTTTGGGGAGGAAATCTCGGGAGGAAGTTGTCTGGCCCTCTCCGAGCTGCTACTAACCTTGCCTAGATTTTGGCTTCTATGTTACCCTTCTAGCGGAAGCCCCCGGCAGGACTCGAACCTGCGACCCTCGGATTAGAAGTCCGATGCTCTATCCAGCTGAGCTACGGAGGCGCGGTGTTTCCAACTCCATAGTGTGGCGATCATCGCCGCGAGGTGCCGGCCGGGTCGGACCTGCGGCCCGGCCCCCGCCCGCGCGCCCGCCAAGCACACGCTATCTCCGGTCGTGCCGCTCGCGGGCATGAGCGGACGAGCGACTCCAGCCACCCGCGAGAACGGCTTTAGGCGGGGCAGGGGGAATGCCTTAAGCAAACTTGATCCAGAACCGGTAAAAGTTGATCCCATGACACCCCCTTCGGACACCGATCCCGACCTCACCCGCAAGGAGCGCCGCGAGCAGGCGCGCACCGAACGCAAAGCGATGGAGGCCGCCGCCGCCCAGTCGGCGCAGCGCAAACGCCTGATCCAGCTCGGCGGCGTGATCGGCGTGGTGGTTGTGATCATCATCGTGATCGTGGTTGCATCCAGCGGCGGGAGCAGCGGCGGCGGAAGCGGGCTGGCCAAAGGCAGCGCGGTCAACGCGAACGTCACCGCGGTCGACTCGGTGATCAAGGGCATCCCACAGTCAGGCAACGTCCTCGGCAACCCCAACGCCCCCGTGACGCTGCAGTACTTCGGCGACCTGGAGTGCCCGATCTGCAGGGAGTTCACGCTCGGCGCGCTGCCCAAGGTCATCCAGAAGTACGTGCGCACCGGCAAGGTCAAGATCGAATACAACTCGCTTGAGACCGCCACCGACGAACAGGAAACATTCCGCACGCAGCAGGTGGCCGCCTACGCGGCCGGCAAGCAGAACCTCGCGTGGTACTTCATCGAGCTCTTCTATCACGAGCAGGGCCAGGAGAAAACGGGCTACGTCACCGAAAACTACCTGCAGGGCCTCGCCCAGCAGGTGCCGGGCCTCAATCTCCCCAACTGGAGCGCCGCGCGCAACGATCCGGCCTACGCCGAACAGGTCACGCACGACGCGCAGGTCGCCAATGCCGAAGGCTTCACGGGCACCCCCTCCTTCCTGATCGGCAAGAGCGGGCAGCACATGGAAAAGCTCGAAAACCCCAACCTCGAAGAACCCTCGAGCTTCGAAGCGGCAATCAACAAGCTGCTTTGATACAGGAGCATGCGGTGACGGCGATGACACAGCCCCTGCCCCCTCCTCCCCCTCCCCCCCCCCGTGATCGGGCTGGGGGTCGCCAGCTACCTGACCTACGTCCACTACTCCGGCATCCCGCCGCTGTGCAGCACCACGCACAACACCTGCCTGAAAGTGCAGACCTCGATCTACTCGGAGCTCGCGGGTGTGCCGGTCGCGCTGATCGGCTTGATCGGCTACGTGACGATCCTCGCCTCGCTGCTCGTGCCACAGCGCGAAGAGACGCGCTTCGCCTCGATGGCGCTCGTGCTGGTCGGCTTCGGCTTCTCCGCCTACCTCACCTCGCGTGAGGCGTTCTCGCTGCACGAGTACTGCGAGTGGTGCCTGTCGAGCGCGGCGATCATGACGGTGCTTGCCTGCCTGTCGGTGTGGCGCTTCCTGCGGGGTGACGATGCGCCGCGCGCCGGCAACCCCGCGAGCGTGGCCGCCGAGCCCGACGCCGGGGCGCCGCTCGTCGCGGGCCCCTGAGCGGCTGTTCCCGCACCGCACGCCGTCTCCCCGATTTCCCGCCAGGGCCTACACGGGCAGTTTGCATGGCGCCACGGGTTCCGCCAGGACGCCGCGCCGGCCAGGCGTTGTAAGGTCGCCCACCATGGCATCCCCGCGCGATCGAACGGCTGCCCGCAGCGCGCAGGGCACGATCGAACAGAGCGTCACTCGGCGCCACAAGCGTGCGGCCGCCGAGGCCGCCGCCGAGCTGGTGCTCCCCGGCTCGCGGGTCGGGCTGGGAACCGGATCGACCGTCGCCCACCTGCTGCCGGCGCTTGCCGCGCGCGGGCTGGAGGGGCTGCGCTGCGCCGCCACCTCCCCCGCCACCGCACGGGCCGCTCAGGCGCTCGGCCTGGAGATCGTGGAGCTCGACGAGCTGGGCTCGCTCGACATCGCGATCGACGGCGCCGACCAGATCGACCCGCGGGGCTGGCTGATCAAGGGCGGAGGCGCGGCGCACACGCGCGAGAAGATCGTCGCCGCCGCGGCAGCGCGCTTCGTGGTGATTGCCTCCACCGAGAAGGTCGTCGCCGCGCTCACGCCCCCGGTGCCCGTGGAGATCCTGCAGTTCGCCCCGCACACCACGCTCGCGGCGATTGACCCTGCGCGGCTGCGCAAAGTGTCCCTCAGCCCCGACGGCAACCTGATCGCCGACTACCTTGGGGCGATCGACGACCCCGCGCGGCTCGCCGCCCGGCTGTCGGCCACCCCGGGCGTGGTCGAGCATGGGCTGTTCGCGCCCAGCCTCGTGAGCGATATCCTGATCGCGGGCGACGGTGGCATCGAGCACCGCCGCGGCGAGAAGCGCCCCTGAGCGCCCCCGGTTGGGCCGCACACCCGCCCGCGCGCACCCCCCATGGGACGAGTTTGAAATCGCTGGTCGATCGGACGATGTGCGGGTTTCACATGTGCCTTCTCGACGGTCCCTATGCTTCATTTTGTGAAGTGGCCGGCACGGTTGGATGCTTTATTTTGGAGCCCCAACCCTTCATTTTGTCAAGTGGTTGGGGGGTTGAAAAGTATCTTTCCCACCAGCCCAACCCTTCATTTTGTGAAGTGGTGGGGCGCTGGAGGAGTGCATCACGCCCCACCCTCGTCGATTCCCACGAGCTGCCTTCAGACGCTGATCAGCTCGAGGGCGTCGAGACGGCGGGCGGCGCGGGATGCGCAAACCGCTCGCTCCTCGCGGCGCAGCACGCCCTCCTGCTCCAGCTCGGCGAGCGCCTCGTCGAGCAGCGCCGGCTCGAAGTCAGGTATCTCCCGCGCCAGCTCTGCGCGCCCCCAGCGCTCCTCGTGATCGCCCCTGAGAACCTGCAACACGATCGCGCGCTCCGCCATCCACAGATCCTCGCCGCACTGCCGTTCGTCTGCCTGTCCCTGCATGGGACTCACCTCCTGGTCTGCCACGTCGCCCGCGACCTGCCGGCTGCTCGGGGCCACTTGATTTTTCGGGATCGCCAACGAAGCTACTCAGCGCTTGAGACGGGAGGCCCGCTCGGAGGCACCGTTTACACGGCGCACAGGCGCCAAGGGACCATCCGGAGGGGCGCTCACCCGGATTGATAGCGTTGCCACCATGCCGCACGGGTGGTCGACCACGATGCCCTACGAAGTGTGGAGCGCGACCTGCGACACGCTGCACGCGCACACCCAGGTGCTCGGCAAGCTCGCGGTGGCGCTCGCCCCGCCCGAGCCACAGCTCCAGCACGCCGCTCTGCGCCTGAGCGCCCGCGGCTGGGAAACGGCTCCGCTGCCGGCGCCCGACGGCTCGGGCGCGCTCGTGGTCGCGCTCGACCTGCACACGCACGAGGCGCTCCTCGAGCACAGCGGCGGGCAGACGCGACGCGTCCCGCTCACCCCCCACCGGCCGGTCGGCGAGGTCACCCGCGAGCTGCTGGCGGCGGTCGGCACGCTGGCGGGCGGGGACATCGCGATCGACCCCACCCCGCAGGAGGTTGCCTGGAGCGCGCCGCTCGACGAGGACGACGAGCACCGCGGCTACGACCCCGCCCAGGTCGCCTCCTACTTCGCCGCCGCCACCCAGGCCGCACTGGTGCTCGCCGAGTTCCGCGCGCCCTATCGCGGGCGCTCGACGCCGGTCAACGCGTGGTGGGGCTCGTTCGACCTCGCCGTCAATCTCTTCTCCGGCCTGCCCGCCGACCCCCCCTCGGAGGATTTCATCATGCGCAACGCGATGAACGCCCAGGAGGTCGCCGTGGGCTGGTGGCCGGGCGACGCGCGCTACGCCAAAGCGGCCTTCTACGCCTACGCGCACCCCGCGCCGGACGGGTTTGGCGCGGCCACGCTGTCGCCCGCGGCGGCGCGCTGGGAGGAGACGCTCGGCGAGTACATCCTCGACTGCGACGACCTTCGCTCCAGCCCCAACCCGCACGCCGAGGCGCTGGAGTTCGCGCGCTCGGCGTTCCGCCACGCCTGCGTGGTGTGCGAATGGGATCCCGCGTTCCCCGCCTCGATCGACGGGACGCCGCCGCCTGTTGTGTGAGCGACAGGTCGCGCACACGCGGAGACCACAACCACCGAGAGCCGCCTGGGGAGCTCGCCCAAGACGATGTCGCCCACCAAGTCAAACGAGGCAACTCGCAAGCATCTCGAGTGCGCGTGTCACCACCAGGGAGTAGCCGAACCTCACCTAGGAGATAGGCTTCATCGGCATACGCCGGGCGGCGTTGTCGCGCCACCCACAAACGCGGAAGCGATCATGAGCCAGGCGCCGCCGAACATCCTCTACCTGCACTCGCACGACACCGGTCGCTACGTGCAGCCGTACGGGCATCCGGTGCCCACACCCAACATCCAGCGCCTCGCCGACCAGGGGTGCTGTTCCGCCGCGCCTTCTGCGCCACCCCCACCTGCTCGACCTCGCGGGCATGCCTGCTGACCGGGCAGTACGGCCACACCAACGGCACGCTCGGCCTGGCCCACCGTGGCTGGTCGCTGAACGATTACCACGAGCACATCGTCCACACGCTTCGCCATGCGGGGTACTTTTCGGTGCTGATCGGTGAGCAGCACATCGCCAAGCGACCCGAGATCATCGGCTTCGACCGTGTCGGCTGTCGCTCACACAAGCGTGAGCCAAGAGCCACCGAGCTGCAGGCGACCGAGGGGGCGCAGGCGAAGTTTAGGGCTACTCGGCTAGCCGGCGCAGCACGCTCTCGGCCTCCGCGCCGGCACCGAGAGCACGGAACTGCTCCAGAGCCGCCGCCCACGCAGCCGCCGCCGCATCTGGTTCAGCCAGGGCGGCATACGCGTCGCCCTGCACCGTCAAAGCCTCTGCCGCGAGCCTCGGCACACTAAGCTCCATGGCAAGGCTGGCGGTGAATTCGGCCTGCTCAATGGCTGCGCCAGGGTCGTCCTGCGCCTGCTCGACACGCGCGAGCTGAAGCGCGGTCTCCGCTTCCCCGTAGCGGTCGCCCAGTGCGCCGCGGATGCTCATCGCTTCCTCGAGCAGCGCCCTCGCCTCCTCCAAGCGAGCCTGCTCCGCGAGAGCGAGCGCCAGCGATCCGGCGGTGCGTGCCACGCCATGCCTGTCGCCCAGAGCACGCCGGATCTCAAGGGCTCGCAAGTGCAGGTCGCTCGCCTCGGCCGGGTGCTCCCGCAAGCGCGCGAGCTGCCCGAGGTTGTTCAGCGTTCGGCTCACACCGTCCGCGTCCTCGATCTGTTCTCGCAACCCGAGCGCCTGCTCGAACAGCGCCTGTGCGTCGGCATAGTGCCCGCCATCACGGAGCGTCATGCCGAGGTTGTTAAGACTGCGTGCGAGACCGTGCTCACGCTTCTCGTTATCCTCAAGCCGCCGCCAGCGCTCGATTGACGCTTCGAACGCGTCCCGAGCGCGGTCCGTCTGCCCAAGCTTGCGATAGGTGAGCCCAAGGTTGCTAAGCGCCCGCGCCTCACCGGCTAGGTCGCCGAGGTCACCGAAAGTCGCGAACGCGTGCTCGAACTCGCTGGCGGCCTGCTCAAACCGGGACTGCTGGCGGTGGACGGTACCAAGCTCGTTTAGCATCTCCGCAAGCGGCTGCCGCTGCTCTGAGCGGCGCGCGGCTTCGACTCCCCAGGTGAGGATCGTCTCGCCCTCATCCCAGTAGGAGCGGCGTGCGAGGAATGGCGCGAGCGCGCTCGCGAGCTCTAGAACCTGCCCGTCATCCTCACGGCTGTGGGCCTGCGCGACCGTGGAGAACAGCTCGTCGCGGCGCTCCTCATACCAGTCCAGTGCGGCGCGCTCGCGCTCCAAGTTCAACGCCACGGTGCTCTAGTCCTCGCCTTCTAGGTCGTTGGCGTGCTCTTCCGCCGCTTCCACTACCCAGCGCACCTTACGTTCCTGCGCGGACAGGATTTCCTGCTCGCCCAGCTCGCTGACAGCCAGCTGCGACGCAGCTAGGCGAAGCAGGTCGTTGATCCTCCAGCCGGCCCCGGCGACGGGGGTAATCAGGCGCTGCTCGCCGAGCTCCTGCAGCAGCGCCTCGGCAGTGCCGGTATCGCATGCGGCGACCGCGGCGACGAGCGCAAGCTCTGGGTAGCTGACGTCCAGCGCCGCGAGTAGCAGCAGCACCCGCCGGGCCTCTGACCCGGCGTCGCCTAGGCTCGAGGCCAGTGTCGCGCGGATCGTCCCGGCCCGGCCATCCAGTCCGCCGAGGAGATCAGCAGAGGCAGTGAGCGCTTTTGCCATGCTCGCGAGCGTCCGGCCCGCCTGGGCCCACAGACGGCCCCCCACCACGGCCAGCGCAAGCGGCAAGCCCGAGCAGCTGGCCACGATCTCCCGGGCCGCCTCCGCTTCGCTACGCGCACGATCGCCAACGATCGCCTCCAGCAGCTGGAGGGCATCATCCTGCGCCATCTCGGCCAGTTCGATCAGCGCTGCTCCCGCGAGGCCCTGAAGCGGCGTGCGAGACGTGACGAGCACCACACACTCGCTGTTGGCCGGAATCAGCCGCTGTACTTCGTTGCCCTGCTGCGCGTTGTCGAGCACCACCAACACCCGGTCTGCCGCGCACATCGAACGCCACAGAGCCAGACGGCGCTCGGGATCCTCTGAGATCGCGTCCGGGCCGACACCGAGGTCACGCAGCAGCCGCGCCGCCACATCCCCCACCGAAAGCGCCCGTCCGTCGTAGCTACGCATGTCGACGTACAAGACACCGCCGTCGAACCGATCGAGCTGGCGGTAGGCGAGCTCCAGCGCGAACACAGACTTCCCGGTGCCCGCCATACCGGTGCAGTTCACGAGCTTCGCTACGTGACCCGGAGACGCCCTGGCCAGCTTGGACCGCCCATCGGCGAGCTCCCGGTCGCGGTCCACGAACGGCGAGGTCTGCGCAGGCAGCTGCCGTGCCGCCGGCAGCCGCAGCGCGAGTCGCTCAATCGCCTCGGTGATTCCCCGCACGAGCTCGCTGTTGCCGGCACCGATGTCGCCGCCAATCTCCGCACGGAGGCGCCGCAGCTCCTGGTGGGCTTGGCGGTCGTCGCGCATCACCCGCCACTGGTTCTCGCGGATCGCCTCCGCAAGCTCAGCCGCCTGCTGCGGCGAGTCGGTGATAGCGCGCAGCGCCCGCAACATCTCCGCTTGGCGGAAGACGCCGCTCTCGGCGTACACGTAAATCTCGACCAACACCGAGGGCTGCGTCAACAGCTTGTACGCGTTCGGGAACCGGGGCTTCAGAAGCTTGACGAGCCGGTTTGCCTCGCTGCCCTTCGTCCACTCCATCAGCTGCTTAGCAGCCGGCTCGCCAACCATCTCGAAAATCGAAAGGGTGATCGGATCCACCATCCCGTCAGTGTCCCTCATGCATGGGATGGAACGGAAATCCCCACAGACACAGCCCGCCGGCCAGAGGACATGCGGCCAGCGCCACTCGCGCGAAGCGCACCGCCGCCAAGCAGGCCCGTCGTCGTAACCGCTCGATCCGACGCAAGTGACAGTCGTTTTCGAGCTGGTCGCCAGGGTCGTGAGCCGCGGCGCCGAGTAGGAAGTCGTTCGCAGGGGGCGATCGACAGCGCCGCGCTCATCGGTCCCCTTCGGGGGCTAACGTGCCCAAGCGTGCAACCATCCGGATTCAGGCCGTTCACCCACCTCGCGGCACCGAACGTGGCGTTGTACAGGCGGGTAATGGGAGAGTTCGTCGCAGCCAAGCGGCGCTTCGTGGTGCATCTGCGCACCGAGGACCTCCACGAGGCCCTCGCCGGTGCCGAGTCCGGTGAGCACATACCTGTGGATGCCCTCGCCGACGCGCTCCAGCAGCTCGTGGAGTGGGGCAACCTGCGCGCCGACCCCGACACCAGCCGGGTCACGACGGTCGAGGATTTCCATCGCGCCCGCTTTCTCTATCAACTGACGCACGCGGGCGAGGCGGCTGAGCGCGCGCTCGGCGTGTATGAGGAGCAGCTTGGCAAGCGCGGCGCCCTGCAAGCTGTCGCCCTGGCCGACATCGCCACCCAACTGCGCGCCCTGCGCGAGCTGGCCGGCGAGACCGATCCCGATCCCGCGCGCCTGGGCCTGCTGTTGCGCGACCTGGTCGATCGCTCCGAAGATCTCGCCAGCAACGCGCAGGCATTCATGGGTTCGCTGCGGCGCACGATCGAGCTCCACGACGCCGACGTGGAAGCCTTCCGCGCATACAAGGACCAGCTGGTCAACTACCTGGAGCGCTTCATCGCGGATCTCCTAACGGTGGGCGCGGAGATATCGGGATTGCTACTTGGCTTTGAGGACGCGGAAGTGACGCGCTTGCTCAGCATCATTGCGCGCCGCGACGCCGAAGACGCCGCCCCGGGCGCCATCGCAGAGAGGGATCGCACGGATCGGTCGGGCGGTGCGACGCCCGGCCCGCATGACGACGACTTCGCGGGCGAAAGCGATCCACGCGACGACGACTCCGCGGGCAAGAGCGATCCACGCAACGAGCACTCCGCAGGCGAAAGCGATCCACGCAACGAACACTCCGCAGGCCAGAGCGATCCACGCGAGGTCGCCTATCGCTCCGGCATGGCAATGTGGCAGGAGCGCTGGCAGGGCCTGAGGCAGTGGTTTGTCTCCGAACCGGGCCACCCAAGCCAGGCAAAGCTGTTGCGCAGCCGCGCCCGCCAGGCGATCCCCGATCTGCTGGCGGTGGTTGCCACCCTCAACGAACGCCGCTCCGGGCGCTCCGATCGGTCAGCCGACTTTCGCACCCTCGCGCTGTGGTTCGCCGAGGCGCCCAACGACGACGCCAGGCACCGGCTGTGGCGCGGCGCGTTCGGCCTGTACGGCTCACGCCACCTGGTGCTCGACAGCGACACACGCACCGCCCGCGAGGAGCAGCCGGTGGCGCCGTCCACATCCTGGCGCGAGGCTCCACCCCTGCACATCAGTCCCCGCTTGCGGCGCACCGGCAGCTATGAGCGTCGCGGCCGCGCCAACCGGATCACCGACCGCGAGGAGGCCCGTCGCTTACTCGAGCGGCTCGCCGCCAAGCAGGGCGAGCAGACGGCGGCCGCGCGGGCGCGGCTTGCAACTGGGCGCCCCGCCAAGCTGGGAGAGCTGGGCGAACTGGATCCCGGCGCTTTCGGGCTGTTCCTCTCGCTGTTGGGCGACGCCCTCGCCTCGCGCCGTCCCGACAGTCGCGAGGTCGCCACCACAACCGTCGACGGCACGCTCGGCGTGCGCCTGCTCGCGCTCGCGGATGGCGGCCCCGTCGAGATTCGCACTCCCGCGGGCATCTTCCGAGGCCCCGACCACGTGATCGAGATAACCGACCTCAGTTCGCCGATCAACGGATCAAGGCCCGTCATGTCCGACGCACCTTCGATCGGCACGAGCGAGGACTCTTCGACGGTGACATTGACATGACCCACGCCCTCGACAGCGCGCTTGAGGGCGCAAGAGAGGCCAACCTGCGCCGAGCGGCGCGTGCGCTGCTGCGCCGACCGTTGCTGCGAGCCGCTGGCGCCCAGGCCGAGGAGTTCCGGCTGGTGCGCCGTTATGCCGTCGAGCTGCGCTCGTGGTTTGACGCCAACACGGGTTGGCGCTTGATCGTCGACAGCGAGGTGGCGCGACTGGTCAAGCTGACTCCCACCACCGACGATCCCACGCACCCGGCTCGCGATACACGCTCGCGTGCGTCGTTCAGCCGCCGGCGCTACGTACTCACCTGCCTTGCGCTGCTGGTGCTGGAGCGCTCGGATGCCCAGATCACGCTCGGACGCTTGGCCGAAGGAGTGAGAGTGGCCGCCGCCGACGAGCAGCTGGCGAGCGCTGGTGTGACGTTCACGTTGAGCGGGCGCGAGGAGCGGGGCGACCTGGTGGCGGTTGTGCGCCTGCTGCTGGATCTGGGTGTGCTGGGGAGGGTGGCAGGCGACGAGGACGCCTATGTGCGCGAAGCCGGCGACGCTCTCTATGACGTACAGCGACGAGTGTTGGCCGGCGTGCTCGCACCCTCGCGCGGGCCATCCACGATCGTCGCCGGCGAGTTCGACGAGCGACTCTCACAGCTTGCGGCCGATCCGCTGCCCGAAGCGGAGGACCTGCGCAACCGCGCGCTGCGCCACCACCTGACGCGACGCCTGCTCGACGACCCGGTGCTCTACTACGAGGAGCTCGACGCCGAACAGCTGGCCTACCTCACAGGCCAGCGCGCCGCGCTCACCAGGCGCGTCTCAGAGCTGACCGGGCTCGTCGCGGAGATTCGCGCGGAGGGGATCGCGATGGTCGACCCCGAGGACGACCTCACCGACGTGCGGATGCCAGACACAGGCACCGACGGGCATGTGACGCTGCTCCTGGCCGAGTACCTGGCGCGCCGGCTCGGGGAGGGTGCTGTGGATGAACCTGGAGTTGGGGCCGCCCCCAACGGACCGCAACCCGTCGAAGAGGAGCAGCTGCGCCGATTCGTTCGAGGCGTGACCGAGGAGCACAAGTCCTACTGGCGTCGCGCCGCACAGGAGCCGGGCGCCGAGGCGCTCCTGGTGGAAACCGCACTCGAGCGGCTCACCGCACTGCGGCTCGTGCGGCGTGGGCCGGCCGGCGTGACGCCGTTGCCCGCGCTCGCCCGCTACGCGCTCGCGAACCCGACGATCGCCGAGAGTCGTTCACAGCTGGGGTTGGCGGGCGCCGAGCAGCCCCGCGCGGCGGAGTCGAGGCCGAACGGGCTTGGGCGGGCAGGGCAGGCGCAGCTGGGGATTTCGGCGTGAGCGCGCGAAGCCTCCCGCAACCCGAGCGCGAGCGTTGGCAGCCGCTGCGCGCCGGCCTGGTGGACATCTTCTACTACGACCAGGAGGAGTTCCACTTTCGCGACGGGCGGCTGCTGCTGCGCGGCAACAACGGCACGGGCAAGTCCAAGGTGCTCGCCATGACGCTTCCCTTCCTGCTCGACGGCGAGCTGTCTCCTCACCGTGTGGAGCCTGACGCCGACCCGAAGAAGCGCATGGACTGGAATCTGCTGCTCGGCGGCGAGCACCCCCATCCCGAACGTCTCGGCTACACCTGGATCGAGTTCGGTCGGCTCGACGCCGAGCAGGGCGCCCGCTTCTGCACGCTCGGCTGTGGCCTGAAGGCGATCAGCGGACGGGGCATCTCCGAGCATTGGTTCTTCGTCAGCGACCAGCGAGTCGGCGATGAGTTGATGCTGGTTGACGGCACCCAACGCGCGCTGAAGCGAGACAGCCTGGAGGATGCGATCGGCACGCGCGGCGCTGTGCACCGAACGGCGCGTGCCTACCGCCGAGCGGTGGACGAGGCGCTGTTCGCCCTCGGCCAGCGCTACAGCGCCTTGATTGATCTGCTCATCGAAATCCGTGCCCCGCAGCTCTCCAAGCGCCCGAGCGAGGCGACGCTTTCGAAGGCACTCACGAGAGCCCTGCCGCCGCTCGACCAAGCCCTGATCGCCGACGTCGCCGAGGCTTTCCGTGGGCTGGAGGAGGATCGCGACGCACTCGCCGCGATGGTGCAGGCACGCGACGCCGCCACGGCCTACCTCGACACCTACCGCCACTACGCGCGCATCGCCTGCCGCCGCCGCGCCGCCCCACCGCGTCGCTCGCAGACCGTGTTCGACCGCGTCAGCCGTGAGCTGGCTGACGCGCAGGCGGCTTATGAGAAGGCGCGCGCCGAGCTGGCGCAGGCACAGGAGGCGCTCACGGTGCTGCGCGCAGACCAGGAGCGTTTGCGCGCGCGAGAACGTGCGCTTCACGAGAGCCCGGAGGCTCGCAGCGCGCGCGAGCTGCAGCGTGCCGCAGAGGACGCCCGCCGTGCTGCCGAGCACGCGGCGGGGGCGAGGTCGGCATACGAGCAGGCACTCACCAGGGTGCGCCAACAACAGCAGCGGCTCACCGACGCCGATGCGCGCGCGTCGCAGGCCCGCGAGGAGATGGCCCGAGCGCGAGCCGCCGCCGCCGAGCAGGCCGTCGCGGCCGGGATCGCCACCGCGTTGGCCGAGGCGGTGGATAGCGCGATCGGGGTACTCCCCACGCGTCCAGACGCTGCAGTGGCTGAGCCGAGCGAGAGCGAGCGGGCTGTGGGTAGGCGTTCCGATCCCGCGGGGGCCGTCGAGGCGGAGGCTGCGTCCAGAGAGGGCCGCTCCGAGCACGCCACCGATGTGCCCGAGCTGCGTCGTCGCGCCGAGCAGCTGCTCGAGCGCCGGCAGCGGGCGATCGACCATCTGGCCACGCTGCTGGCGGCGTCCGCGGAGCGCCGCCGCGAGCTGCTCGCCGCGCGCGGGCGCCAGGAGGAGCGCGCCGGCGAAGCCACCGCGCTGGCCGAACGGCGCGAGCAGGCGGCCAGGCTCGTGGCCGAGGCCGGCCACGAGCTGGCAAGGGCAGCGCGCCGGTATATGGGGACGGCCACCGCCGTCGCCGTCGAGGACGCGTCGGAGCCGCTCGCGGCCCTGGAGCTGTGGGTGGAGACGCTCAGCGGCCCCAACCCGCTGGGGGAGCTCGTCGGCGCGGCGGGGCGCCAGGCAAGCGCGGCGCTCGCGCGAGAGCAAACCGAGCTGGAGGCGGGGGAGCGGCAGGCGACACAGCTTGCGAGCGAGCTGGAAGCCTCGATCGAGCGCTCGCGGGCCGGCGAGCACGAGCTGCCGCCGCTCCCGCACACACGCGATCCCGCCGCGCGCGAGGGACGGGCCGGCGCCCCCCTGTGGTTGCTGGTCGATTTTCGCTCGGACGTGCCCGAGCAGCGGCGCGCCGGCATCGAGGCGGCGTTGGAGGCCTCGGGCATACTCGATGCCTGGGTCAGCCCCGGCGGCGAGCTGCTGGCGCCAGGCACCGCGGACGTGCTGCTCGCCCCCGAAGTCGATGACGGCTCGCTTGCCTCGGATGTCGGGAAAGGCGCGACGGTGCGCGATGCCCGAGACCCCGGCGCGCGCCTGCGGGACGTGCTCCAACCGGCACTCGACCCGGGGAGCCCCCAAGCGCAGGCGGTGGGCGAGGAGGCGGTGCGCCGCGTGCTCGCGGCGGTATCGCTCGCGCAGGATGATGGCCCGGTGTGGGTGACTCCCGAGGGGGAGTTTCGCAACGGCGTGCTGCGTGGCGCTTGGAGCAAGCCCGCGGCGGCCTTCATCGGGCGCGGCGCCCGCGACGCGGCGCGCCGGGCCAGGCTCGCCGAGTTGAAGCGGCTACTCGCCGAGGCGAAGCGACGGTTGCGGGAGCTGGCCGCCGATCGTGAGCGCCTGCGCGAGCGCGGGGAGGAGTTGGAGCGCCAGCTGCGCGCGATGCCAAGCGATGAGTCGTTGCGCGACGCGCACGGCAAGCTCGCCGCTGTGGACGGCGAGCAACTGCGCCTGGCCGAGCACATTGCGAAGGCGGCCGAGCAGTGCGAGCAGGCGCATGTGGCGATGACCCGGGCGCAGAGTGAAGTGCGCGAGAGCGCCTCCGAGCTGGGCTTGCCCGAGGATCGCGCGGCGCTCGAAGGCGTGCGGGCGGGGTTGCAGTCCCTTGGGGTTGCCCTCGCCGGATTGTGGCCGGCGATTACCGAGCTCGATCGTGCCCGTGAGGCGGCGCTCGACGCCGGCAGGGATGCCGAGAGCGCGACGCGCGAGTCGCTGGAACAGGACGAGCGCCGGGGGGTGGCCGAGCGTGAGGCGACCGAGCGCTCCGAGCGCCACGACACGCTCGCGCAAACGGTGGGAGCGGCGGTGGCGGAGTTGCAGCGCCAGCTTGCCGGTGTCGCCGGCGACCTCCGCACAAACGCGCGCGGGCAGGTTGAGGCGGAGGAGCGGCGCTCGCGCTCGCAGCGCGAGGAGGGCAAGGAGGATGGGCGCCGCCAGCAGCTCGCGGTGCAGCTGGAGCAGGCGACCGACCAGCGCTTGGCCGACGTGGACGCGCTGCGGCGCTTTGCAAGCACCGGTTTGATCGCGGTTGCGCTCGGCGAGATCGAGCTCCCTGAGGAGGGCGAGGAGTGGAGCGTCACGGCCGGGCTGCGCGTGGCACGCCAGATCGAGCAGGAGCTGGCCGACGCCCCCGACGACGAGCCCGCCCTGCAGCGTGCCTCCCGTCGGGTGACCGACGAGCTGAACGTGCTGGGCGACGCGCTGCGCCGCCACGGCAACAACGCGTCGGCGACGATGCCCGAGGAAGGGATCGTTGTGGAGGTCGTCTTCCGCGGGCGCACAACCACCGTGCCCGAGCTTGCCAGCGCTCTGGCCGGGGAGGTCGGCGACCGCGAACGCCTGCTTGACGAGCGCGAGCGGGAGATCCTCGAGAACCATCTCGTGGGGGAGGTCGCAGGCACGCTGCAAGAACTGATCTCCGACGCCGAGCATCGCGTCGGCGAAGTCAACGGCGAGCTGGCCGACCGTCCGACGAGCACCGGCATGCGCTTGCGCCTGCGTTGGCGTGTCGCCGAGGACGGCCCGCCGGGTCTCACCGAGGCGCGCGAGCGCCTGCTGCGCCAGTCCGCCGACGCGTGGTCGCAGGAGGACCGCGCCGCGGTAGGGGCCTTCCTGCAAGCGCAGATCCAGGATGTGCGCTCGCGCGACGTCGCCGGCACCTGGATCGAGCAGCTCACCGAGGCGCTCGACTACCGCAGCTGGCATCGCTTCGCGATCGAGCGCCACCAGGGCGGCGCGTGGCGCAGCGCTACGGGTCCCGCCTCCGGCGGCGAGCGTGTGTTGACGGCAAGCGTGCCTCTGTTTGCGGCGGCGTCCTCCTACTACAGCTCGGCGGGCAACCCTCATGCGCCGCGCCTGGTGATGCTCGACGAGGCGTTTGCCGGCGTCGACGACGACTCGCGCGCCAAGTGCTTCGGGCTGCTCACCTCCTTCGACCTCGACGTGGTGATGACCAGCGAGCGCGAGTGGGGCTGCTACCGCGAGGTGCCAGGGCTGGCGATCGCACAGCTGACACGATTCGACGACATTCCGGCGGTGGATGTCAGCCATTGGGAGTGGGACGGTGCGACACGTACGCGCGTCGAGCGTCCGGTAGCGGCCGCGTTGGCCACAGCCTCAAGTGAAGCCCTCGACGGGAACGGTCTGTGGAAGCCGACGAGCATGAGCGATTGAGCAGCTCGGCGGTTGAGCTAGAGCGACTTGTCCGGCTGCTCGGCGACCCTGAGCTCGAGTGGCTGCGAGCACGGGTGCGCCGACGGCTCGAGCTCG
>JBEKYV010000330.1:0-4528 GCA_049510515.1 Solirubrobacteraceae bacterium
GCGTCTGGCGCATCGTCTCGGAGTGTTGCAGCTCGTGACGCACCACCAGCTCGGTGAGGACACCGTCGCCAACGCCGCGATCGGTAAGCGCCAAGACAACGCGCTCGCGCACCGCCTCCAGGTAGGCGCGCGCTTCGGCGGCGTCGAGCAGCTTCGCTTCGCCCCGCTGCGAGCGGGGCGTCTCGAAGGCGTCGTACAGCTCGGCGAGGTCGGGCCGCAGCAGCTCCATTCCGGCGTGGCGGTGGCCCAGCCACAGATCCTCGTAGGCGGCGATGTGCGCGAGGTCCCACACGAGCGGGCTCATAATCGGCGAGTGCTGGCGCTCCAGGTCGCTGTCGTCGAGGTGGGCCACCAGCCGTAGCGTGCAGCGGCGGGCCTCATCCAGGGCCGCCAGCGTCTCGGCGAGTGGGGCAGGTGCGGCGGTGGGTTGGGAAACGGTGCGGGCCATGAGCTCCGGGCGCGTACTCAAGGTAGGACCTTAGCGCGCTCGGGTCGTGGGCACGGCTCACCCGGTGTGTTTAGGAACTGTCAGAAGAGTCGATCATTGCCGCCGCGGCGGCGTCGGCCACCACGTGCAGGCGCTCGGACACGAGCAGGCTGGCGGGGGAAATGGGATCCCGCCCACCCGCACCCCGCCCACCCCCAGGACCCCGCCCACCCTCTGCCAGCGCGGCAGCGAGCGCCTCGGCCTTGCCGGCGCCGGCGACCAGCAGCAGCGAGTAGCGGGCGGCGCGCAGCACCGGGAGGCTGAGCGTGACGCGCTCCGGTGGGGGCTTGGGCGAGTTGCGCACCGGCAGGCAGAGCGCGCCGCTTGAGTCCTCGACCTCGGGGTGGCCGGGGAAGAGCGAGGCGGTGTGGCCGTCCTCGCCGATGCCCACCAGCGACACGTCCAGCGCGGGCGGGCCGCCTTGCTCGGCCGCGGGAACCGTGGCGCGCAGCTCCTCGGCGTACTCCCGCGCGGCTGTCTCGGGATCGAGCTCGCCGCGCACGCGGTGCTCGCTTGGCCCCGCCCCATCGTCGCCGGGGATGTGGGCCAGCAGCGATTCCGCCACCAGCCGGTGGGTGCTCTCCGGGTCGTCGGGTGGGACGCAGCGCTCGTCGGCGTACCACAGCTCGACCGCGCTCCAATCGTCGAGCAGCCCGGCGAGCACCTGGTAGGCGGCTCGCGGAGTGTTGCCTCCCGAAAGCGCGAAGTGGGCGACCCCGCGCCGATCGAGCGCCTCCCGCAGCGCCCGCGCGATCTCGCCCGCGGCGTGCTCGGCGGCGGCCTGCGGGTCGGGAAGGATGGTGAGGCGGCTCACGGCACGATCTCCCCCGCGGCGGCGAGCGCGGGCGCGAAGGTGGGGTCGCGCAGCAGAGCCTGGCGGATCCCCTCGCCGAGGATGCCGGCCTCGCCGCGTGAGGCGCCGAGGATCGTCCATGCTCGCTCGTTGCCTTTCGCGTCGCGCCGGTGGGCGTGCAGCCCGCCGGGGCCGCGGTCGAGGCGCAGGCGCAGGCCCGAGGCGGTGTCGAGCTCCAACCCCGCGAGCCCGCGCACCTGCTGCTCGGGCGTGGCCAGCAGCCGCAGCTCGATGTCCTGGCGGCGCCCACTGGCCTTGCCCGCGAGCACGCCCTCGTGCGCCACCAGGGGGTTTAGCCGCCAGCCCAGGCGGGCGGCCAGCCAGCCGATCAGCAGCATCGCGGAGATCGCCGATTCGGGATGGTGGCGGATCGTGACCGCGGTGAGCGTGTGCAGCTGGCGGCGCATATCAGGTGGGTCGAAGGCGGTGGCCAGCCGCTCGCGCCACGGGGTGGTGCGCAGCCACGCGAGATCGACCACGTAGGCATCCTGCGAGAGAGAGCGCGCGTGCGCGATCGCCTCGCGGGGCTCGGGCTCGTCGACCGAGTCGAGCAGCACCGCCTGCGCCAGCGGCAGCAGCTCCCGCACCACCTCGTGGTGGCCGTGGGGCGACCACAGCAGCGTGAGCAGGTCGCTGACAACCAGTGGGTCGGCGATCGTGAGCAGGTCGTCGAGGTGGCGCTTGCCGATCTCGACGATCACCGTCTCGCGCAGCAGCGTGAGCTCCCCTGGTCGCGGATCGCCTTCGGAGGCGACGGTGGCGCGCGCGTCGAGGTGCTCGCGGGAAGGCTCGTAGGAGAGGACGATCAGGCGCGAGGCGTGGTAGCGCCCCACGCCGCGCAGCCGGTTGGCGATCTCCCCGCTCCAGGCGCGGTCGACGAACGCGATCATGTTCAGCGCGCGCGCCGGCACATACCCGCCGTTTTCGGCGTGACGCGCCACCAGCAGCTCGCGCAGCGCGGCTTCGATCGCATCGGGCGTGGTGTCCTGTGCACTCCATACGGCGTCGCTGGTGGCGGGCATCTCGGCGTCCGATCAGCGGCGGAGGAGGGCCGGGGCGAATGGATAAAAAAAAGCCCTATACCACTTCACAAAATGAAGGGTTGGGGGGCTGAAAAATGGATGTGGCCCGGCTCTATACCACTTCACAAAATGAAGGGTTAGAGGGCCCAAAACAAAACATCCAACCCCACCCGGCCACTTCACAAAATGAAGGGTTGGGGTCCAAAAAGATAGATATACCCCACCCCCCTCGCGGCTCGGGCGGCGGCGCTCAAAATGCCGGCCGGCCGTCGGATAGCTTGCCAGGATCGGCTCCCGGCGAGATCGGCGCTCGCGACCCCCGCGGGCCATCAGATCGCCCGCCAAGAGTGGCCCTCAACGAGGATCTCGTTCGCCTCCGCAGGCCCCTGCGAGCCGGCTTGGTACTGCGGCAGGGGCCCTGGAGTGTCCGCCCACGCGCTGACGATCGGGTCGCAGATCTCCCACTGCGCCTCGACCTCGTCGTTACGCGTGAACAGCGTGGGGTCGCCGCGCATCGCGTCCATGATCAGCCGCTCGTAGGCCTCCGGCGACTGGGAGAGGAACGAGGTGCCGTACAGGAACTCCATGTTCACTGGGCGGATGATCATGCGCGTGCCGGGGATCTTGGCCCCCAGCTGCAGCGAGACGCCCTCATTGGGCTGCAACGTCAATACCAGCTGGTTGGGGCGGATTCCGAGCGAGCCCTCCGCGGAGAAAGCGAGGTGGGGGACGGGCTTCAGCGTGATCGCGATCTCGGTGATCTTGCGCGCGAGGCGCTTGCCGGCTCGCAGGTAGAAGGGAACCCCGGCCCAGCGCCAGTTGTCGACCTCCAGGCGGAGGGCCGCGAAGGTCTCGGTGATCGACCCATCGCGAACCCCCTCCTCCTCCAAATAACCCGGCACGTCCTCCCCGCCGGCATGTCCCTCGCCATACTGGGCGCGTACCGCCATCTGCGGCACGTCGGCTGCGCTGGGCGCGTGGATCGCCTGCAGCACCTTCACCTTCTCGTTGCGCACCTCTTCGGCGGTGAAGTTCACGGGCGGCTCCATCGCCACGTGGCAGAGCAGCTGCAGCATGTGGTTTTGGATCAGGTCGCGCAGCGCCCCGGAGTTGTCGTAGTAGCCGGCGCGGCTGCCGATGCCGATGTCCTCGGCGGCGGTGATCTGGATGTTGTCGATGTAGTTGCGGTTCCACAGCGGCTCGAACATCCCGTTGGCGAAGCGGAACGCCAGCATGTTCTGGACGGTCTCCTTGCCGAGGTAGTGGTCGATGCGGAACACCTGGCTCTCCTCGAACACGTCGAGCACGCGGCGGTTGAGCTCGGCGGCCTCCGCCAGGGAGGTGCCGAACGGCTTCTCGATGATCGCCCGCACCTCGGCGCCGGCGCGCCGGTCGAGCCCCTGCGCGCCGAGCGCCTCGACGATCACCGGGAAGAACGAGGGGGCCGTGGAGAGGTAGAAGGCGCGGTTGAGCGGTTCGCCCGCTCGCTCGTCGAAGCGGTCGAGCACGAATGCGAGCTCGCGGTAGACGTTCTCGTCGTCGAAGGTGCCGGGTACGTACTTGACGTGCTCGAGCAGTCCCGCCAGCACGTCCGCGTCGGGCGTGCGGCGCGAGAAGGAGCGGATCGCCTCCTCGCACTCGGCGCGGTAGTCGTCGCGCTCCTTCTCTTTGCGCGAGACCCCCACGAGGTTGAAGCGCTCGGGCAGCGCCCCCTCGTGCGCGAGGTTGTACAGCGCGGGCAGCAGCTTGCGCCGCGCGAGGTCGCCGGTGGCGCCGAAGATCACCAGCGTGGTTGGCGCCACGGGCAGGCGCTCCAGCCCTTCGACGAGCGGATTGTCAGGCTGCTGCTCGATCGTGCTCATCAGCTCTTCTTCACCGCGTGCCCGCCGAACTGGTTGCGCAGCGCCGAGAGCACGCGGTTGGCGTAGTCGCCGTTGCCGCGCGAGGTGAGGCGCGCGTACAGCGCGGCGGTGATCGCGGGGGTGGGCACATCGCGCGTGGTCGCCTCCTCGATCGTCCAGCGTCCCTCGCCGGAGTCCTCGGTGTAGCCGGTGAGCGTGTGCAGGTCGTTGCCGTCGGCTTCGAAGGCGCGGGCGGCCAGTTCGCACAGCCACGAGCGCACCACCGACCCCTGTCCCCAGAGGTGGGCGATCTTCGCGTTGTCCA
>JBEKYV010000331.1:0-4517 GCA_049510515.1 Solirubrobacteraceae bacterium
CTGACCGCCACCGGAAACGTGTATGAGGACGTCGTCCACGGCCTCGCCGTCGCTGAGGCGGGAGGGGACATCGTGGCCGTGATCCGCTCCACCGCGCAGAGCCTGCTCGACTACGTGCCGTACGGTCCCACCACCGAGGGCTACGGCGGCACCTTCGCCACGCAGGCCAACTTCGCGATCATGCGCGCCGCGCTCGATCAGTGGTCGGAGCAGCATGGGCGCTATGTGCGGCTCTCGAGCTTCTGCTCCGGCCTGTGCATGCCCGAGATCGCCGTGATGGGTGCGATCGAGGGGCTCGACAACATGGTCAACGACGCCCTGTATGGGATCCTCTACCGCGACATCAACCCGATCCGCGGGCTGCTCGACCAGCGTGTCTCGCGCACCGTCAACGGCTACTTCGGGGTGGTGATCAACACCGGCGAGGACAACTACCTGCGCACCGCCGACGCGTTGGAGGCCGCCCCCTCGGTCACCGCCTCGCAGTTCATCAACCATCAGCTAGCGCGCGCCTCGGGCGTGCCCGACGAGCAGATCGCGCTGGGCGACGCATTTGAGATCGACACGCCCGTAACCAACGGGCTGTTGTACGAGTGGGCCCAGGCACAGCTCACCCGCGAGCTGTTCCCCGACTGCCCCGTCAAGTACATGCCCCCAACCCGGCACATGGACGGCAACCTGTTCCGCACGCACGCCGCCGACACGCTCTTCAATCTCGTCACGGTCGCCACCGACCAGGGCATCCAGACGATCGGCGTCCCCACCGAGGGGATCTTCACCCCGCACATACACGACCGTGTGCTGGGGCTGCAGAACGTCAACTACGTCTTCAATGCCGCCCGCGACCTCGGCGAGGAGATCGAGTTCAAGCGCGGCGGCATCATCCAGACGCGTGCGCAGCAGGTGCTGAGCGACGCGCAGTTGATGCTCGAGCGGATCGCCGAGATCGGGCTGTTCAAGGCGATCGAGGGCGGCATATTCGGCGATGTCAGCCGCCACCGCGACGAGGGCCGCGGGATGGAGGGCATCGTCGCGACCGAGGAGGGGTACTTCAACCCCGTCACCGAACTAATGCGCGGGGCGCTGAGCGTTGCCTGACAAGGCCGACCTCGAGCACGTCAAGCCCTACGCCGACCACCACGGCGACGGAATCGTGCAGCTCAGCTTCACGCTGCCGGTCCCCGATGGGCTCGCCGCGCGCAAGGCCGCGATGGAGTTGGCCGGCAAGATGGGCTTCCAGCACCCTGAGGTCGTCCACCACCAGCGCCTCACCGACGGCCACACCTACTTCGTGATGTACGGGCACACCGTGCACACCGTCGATTACGCCACCCTCAGCGAAGAGGGGATCGACATCGTCGAGTACATGACGGAGGATGAGGTCGAAGCGTACGCCCAGGAGCATGTCCGCCGGCCGATCGTCGTCGTCGGCGCCTCCACCGGCACCGACACCCACAGCGTGGGGATCGACGCGATGCTCAACCTCAAGGGCTTCCACGGCCACAAGGGCCTCGAGGGCTACCGCGCCTTCGAGGCGCACAACCTCGGCAGCCAGGTACCCAACGGAGCGCTGGTCGCCAAGGCGATCGAGCTCGAGGCCGACGCGATCCTGGTCTCGCAGACTGTCACCCAGCAGAACCTCCACATCCACAATCTGACAGAGCTCGTCGAGATCATCGAGGCGGAGGGTCGCCGGCGTGAGACGATCCTCGCCTGCGGGGGCCCGCGCGTCTCCAACGAGCTCGCCAAGGAGCTCGGCTACGACGCCGGCTTCTCCAAAGGCACATACCCCCACCATCTCGCCACCTTCCTCGTGCGCGAGCTGGCCGCGCGCCTCGGACAGGGCGAGCCCGAGGAGGACTCGCGCGATCTTCCTCCCGCCGGTCGCGCGGCCTTCGCGGATCACGTCCCGCGAGGGAACTTGGCAGGCTAGGCTGAGAGCCGATGGAACAACTCGCCGAGCTCACCGCACCCGCGCGCCGCCTGGCCCTTGTCGGCCTGGCGAAGAACACCGGCAAGACGGAAACGCTTGGCGCGCTGCTGCGCGAGCTGCAGGCTCGGGCTCGTCGCGTGGGCGTCACCTCGGTTGGGCGCGACGGCGAGGAGCGCGACGTGATCGATATCCGCATCGAGAAGCCGCGCGTGGAGCTGTGCGCCGACAGCCTGGTGGCCACCACGGATGCGCTGCTGCGCGCCGGTGCGATCCCCCACGAGATCGTCAGCGAGACAGGCGTTCGCACCCCCCTCGGGCGCGTGCTGATCGCGCGCCTGCTCACACGCGGCACGATCGAGGTGGCGGGACCCAGCGCCGCCGCCGACGTGCGCGAGGTGGCTGACGCGATGCTCACCCACGGCGCCGAGCAGGTGCTGATCGATGGCGCCATCGACCGCCGCGCAGCCTCTTCCCCGGCGGTGTCCGACGGCGTCGTGATGTCCACCGGCGCCGCGCTGCACGAGGAGATCGAGCAGGTCGTGGCGCGTACTCGCGAGGCCGTCGAGCTCGTACGCCTGCCCGAGCTCGATCAGCAGCACGTACGCGAGATCGCCGCGTCCAACGCGGCCAGCATGCTGGTCGGCGCCCCGGAGGAAGAGCCGCTAACGCTGCATCCCCGCTTCGTGCTCACGAGCACCGCCGCGGACATCGGCCAACTGCTGCGCGCACGTCCCACCGCCAGCCACCTGGTGGTGCGCGGGGCGTTGTGCGAGCCATTTCTTGCGGAGCTGCTGAGCGCCCGCGACTTGCTCCCTCCCACCCGCGAACTCCAGCTGGTCGTCGCCGACCCGACCAAGGTGTTCCTCACCGATCATGGCGTCGAGTGGTATCGCCGCCAGGGCATCTCGATCGCGGTGCTCACCTCGATCGATCTGCGCGCACTCACCGTCAATCCGGTCGCGCCGCAGTCGCACCGCTTCGACTCGCCACGTCTGCGCGCCCTGCTGGAGGAGGCAATCCCCGGCCTGCCGGTGCTCGACGTGCGCGACCCCACTCATCATCTGGTGCCGGCGGCATGAGCACGCCGGAGGAGCTGGAGGAGCCGGTCGAGAAGGCCGGAGCGGGACTCGGCGCCGGGGCGTCCGAGCGTGCGAGCGAGCCGGCGGGGAATGGTGCCGGCGAGCCCTCCGGGGCCGACGAACGCCGGGCGAAGATGGAGCGCCTGCGCGGCGAGGGCGTAGAGCCCTACCCGCACATCTCCACACGCGTTGCCCGTACCTGGGCGGCCGACATTCAGGCGGCGCACGATCCCGCCACGCTCGCGGCGGGTGTGCACGAGGGCCTTGCCTACCGCGTCGCGGGACGTCTGATCGCGCGTCGCGGCCACGCCAAATACACCTTCTTCGACCTGCGCGACCAGTCCGGCTCGATGCAGGTGGTCGCGCGGCGTGAGGAGATGGGCGAGGAGGCCTACGAGCGCATGGTGGGGCTCGACATTGGCGACATCGTGAGCGTCGAGGGCGCCGTCTACATCACCCAGCGCGGGCAGCTCACGCTCGCGGTGAGCGACTGCACGCTGCTCGCCAAGGCGCTGCGCCCACCGCCCGACCGCTACCACGGGATGGAGGACGCGGGCGAGCGCTATCGCCGGCGCGAGCTCGATCTGCTCGCCAACGAGCAGACGCGCACGATGTTCTTCAGGCGCACGAAGATGATCGAGGCGATCCACGACTTCCTGCGCGAGCACGGCTTCACGCAGGTCGAGACGCCGATGCTGCAGACCCTCGCCGGCGGCGCCGCGTCGCGGCCGTTCGTAACCCACCACAACGCGCTGGACGTCGACGTCTATCTGCGAATCTCTGTCGAGCTCTACCTCAACCGCTGCATCGTCGGCGGCTTGGAGAACATCTACGACCTCGGGCGCGCCTTCCGCAACGAGGGGATCTCCCACCGTCACAGCCCCGAGTTCACGATCCTCGAGTGGATGATGAGCTACGCCGACTACTGGGACGTCGCCAAGTTCACCGAAGATATGGCCGAGAGCGTCGCGCTGCGCACGCTGGGGACGACCAAGGTCGAGCAGTACGACGGGCGTGTGATCGACCTCGCCACCCCATGGCGACGGATCACGCTGCGCGAGGCGATCGCCGACGCGGTGGGAATCGACTTTCTGGAGGCCTCACGCGAGCAACTGCTCGAGGCGGCAGGCGACGCGGTGGAGGGCGAGTCCGACATCACCTGGGCAAAGCTGGTCGATGCGATCTACGTCAAGCACGTCGAACCGACGCTGCACGAGCCCACGCACGTCTTTGACTTCCCCGTCGATCTGTTTCCGATCTGCAAGCGCCACCCCGAGGATCCCCGGCTCTCCGAGCACTTCGACTCAGTGATCCGCGGGATGGAGATCCTCAGCGGCGACACCGAGCTCAACGATCCCGTCGACCAGCTCAACCGCTTCGTGATCCAGCGCCAGCAGGCCTCCGGCGAAGGCGACGACGGCGACCAGCCGCAGCCCAACGACGAGGAGTATGTGCGCGCCCTGGAATACGGGATGGCGCCGACCGCCGGTGGGGGCCTCGGCGTC
>JBEKYV010000332.1:0-4498 GCA_049510515.1 Solirubrobacteraceae bacterium
GCGCTTCGATCCTCTCCTGCACCGCCTGGTTGAGCCCCATCGAGGAGGTGATGCCGAGCTTGCAGGAGTCGGTGCCGGGGCACGACACTACGTCGTCGATCTCCCGCGAGCCCGCGTCGCCGAGGCCGAGCTCGCTGAGCGCGCGCCACACGTCATAGGCGCACTCGTGGCGCACCCAGCGCAGCACGAGGTTCTGCTGCACCGTGGTGCGGGCATAGCCGCCGGAGTAGTCGCGCACGATCGCCGCCAGCCCGCGCAGCTGCTCGGGGGTGAGGTCGCCGCGCGTGATCTTTGCCTCAACCGTGACGAAGCCCTCCTGCTTCTGCGCGCGCACGTTGGCCGCGCGCCAGCGCTCAAACTCCGAGAGGTCTCCGTTGGGGCTGCCGTAGCTGGCGGGCGGCGCCGGGGCGCTCTCGCGCTCGTCGTCGAGGAACAAACGGTGCTCCACGGAGAAGTCCCGTTCGGCCACCCACTCGCCCTGCAACTCCTCCTCCACCTGGCGGCGCAGCTCGTCGATCCCGTACTTGTCCACGAACACCTTGATCCGCGCCCGCGCGCGGTTGGCTCGCAGCCACTCCTGGCGGTCGAAGATGCGGAAGACGGCCTCGGCGACCCGCAGGTACTCGCCGTCGTCGAGCCCCACCCACTCGTACAGCACCGGCGCTTTGCGGGGCATGATCGAGGTGCCGCCGCCGACCAGCATCTGCGCGCCGCGGATGAGGTCCCCACCCCCGGGCCCCCCATTCTTGGAGTCTTCGGGCTTGCGCACGCGTGCTCGGAAGGCGATGTCGTGAATTTCGCTGATCGCCCGGCCCGGCTCGCTGGCGTCGAAGGCGGTCTTGATCTTGCGCGGCATCGCCTGCGTGGTCGGATGGCGCACGAAGTAGCGCACGTACGCCCCCGCGTAGGGGGTCATGTCGAACAGCTCGTCGCTGGCCACGCCCGCCCACGGGTCGCCGGTGACGTTGCGTACCGTGTTGCCGCAACCCTCGCGGCTGGAGAGCCCGGCCTCGCCCAGCTCGCGGATCGCCCGCTCGGCGTCGGGCAGCGGGATGTGGTGCATCTGGATGTTCTGGCGCGTGGTGACGTGGCCCTTGTTGAGCGGCACATACTTCTCGATCACGTCGGCAAACTTCTCCAGCTGCTCCGGGGTGATGCCCCCGAATGGCAGCTTCACGCGGATCATCTGCACGTCGGCCTGGCGCTGCCCGTACACCCCCTGCTTGAGGCGGAACTTGATGAACTCGTCCTCCGGCGTCTGCCCCTCGAGGAATTTGGTGGCCTCGGTCTTGAAGTCGTCGAACTCCCGCTGCAAGATCGGGATCACGTGGCCGGGCACGTTCTGCAGGATCTCGGGATCCTCCAGCGTGCCGCGAGGGGCGGTGGGTACGGCGGTTGGCTCCATCTACGGGACCTCCTGAGGGTTTCTCGGGGGTGCGTGTTGTGAGTTATCGGCAGGCGGACGGGATTTGACCCTAAAGGCTAGCGGCTTTTGGGTATTTATCCAAGAGACGCTCGGCGCCTGTTCATTCCCAGGGGTGCGGGTCCCCCCAGTCGGACGGCCACTCGTCCTCGCGCCCGACGCATTCGAGCATCGCCATCCGCGTCCACAGGTCGCGGCGCTCTGCTACCGGCGCCAGCCGCGGCGCGGTGTCTCTCATGAAGCGCTCCAGCGCCGCCACCACCGCGGCGGCCTCCTGCGGCGAGGCGGCCGGGGCGATCAATTCCAGCTGCGGGCGACGGTTGACCATCTCCGGCTCACAGTGTAGGCGCCCGGGTGGGGTTTGGTGGCTCAGCGGGCGCGTCTCAAGCCGCTGCGGCTTCACAAAATGAAGTGGTGGGGATTCAAAGATGTATCAAATCGAGACCCAAACCCTTTACAAAATAAAGTGGTAGGGGTCAGAAATGCATTCAAATCGAGACCCCTACCCTTTACAAAATGAAGTGGTGGGGGTCAGAAATACATTCAAATTGAGACCCCTACCCTTTACGAAATGAAGTGGTAGGGGTCGAAAAATGTTGGTGTAGGCGCCCAGAGTGGGTTTGGCTCCCCGCCTTGCTGAGCGGGCCCCCTCGTCGGGCTGATGACCGGGCTGCCGGTGCTGGCTGGGCGGCCAGGCCACTGGTAGGCTCGCTGGCGTGTCCAAGGTGCTCGACGGCTTCCTCGCCGCGGCCCCGTTGCCGCAGCGCACCGGACTGCGCGTGCTGATCGCGCTCGGCAGGCGACCCCGCGGGTTCTCGCTGCTCAGGCGCCTTGCCCCCGCCGACCAGCTCGCCCAGTCGCTGCTGGGAATGGAGCGCTACGAAGATCCGGCCATCGCCCACGCGCTCGGCTGGGACGCCGAGGCCGTCGTCGCGCGCGGCCGTGCGCTGCGCCGCGCCGAGGGACGGCCGTGAGCGCACGGTGCTCGACGTCGGGCGCCGCCCCGTACCCGCCCACCGCGGAAGCTCGCCGGTGAGCCCCACCCGCGCGCTCCAAGCCGACGTATGCGTAATCGGCGCGGGAGCCGGCGGGGCCGTGGCCGCCGCCGAGCTCGCCGAGGGTGGGGCACGGGTGGTGGTGCTAGAGCAGGGCTCCCACCACGACCCCGACGATTTCACCGCACAGCCGATGGAGATGATGGCCCGCCTCTACCGCGACGGTGGTCAGACGGTGACGCTCGGCGCTCCTCCGATCCCGCTGCTTTCGCACCCCCGCCCACGTGCTCGAGCGCTGGCGGCGCGAGCACGGGCTGGAGCTCGATGGGGGCGTACTGGATGCCTGCTTCGAGCGGGTCGAACGCGCCCTCTCGGTCGTCGAGGTCAGCCCCGAGCTGGCGGGCGCCAACGCCACCGTTGCCCGGCGCGGGGCCGAGCGGCTGGGCTGGTCGCACGGCTACCTGCGCCGCAACGCCCGCGGCTGCGTCGGCTCGGGGGTGTGCGCCTTCGGCTGCCCCACCTCCGCCAAGCAGCACGTCGGCATCACCTACCTCCCGCGCGCGCAG
The DNA here is from genome assembly GCA_049510515.1 of Solirubrobacteraceae bacterium. GTDB lineage: Bacteria > Actinomycetota > Thermoleophilia > Solirubrobacterales > Solirubrobacteraceae > Palsa-744. The sequence goes on from JBEKYV010000332.1 coordinate 2,985, forward strand.
GCCGCGGGGGCCACCGTCATCACGGGCGCCGACGTGCAGAGGATCGTCGTGGAGGGCGCCCGTGCGCGCGGCGTGCGAGCGCGGCTGGCGAGTGGGGGTGGGGAGTACCTGGAGGTGCGCGCCCCGTGGGTTGTGGTGGCGGCCGGCACGATCCACACGCCCCTGCTGCTCGCCCGCAACGGGCTTGGAGCCGCCTCGGGGCAGCTCGGGCGCAACCTCGTGCTGCACCCCGCCACCGCCGGGTTTGCGCTGATGGAGGAGATAGTCGACATGGCGCGGGGCGTGCCCCAGAGCTTCTACATCGACGAGTTTGCCTCCGAGGGGATCATGTTCGAGGGGATCGCCGGCCCTCCGGCGTATGCCGCGCTCTCGCTGCCGTTGACCGGCGCCCGCCACGCCGCGGCGATGGCCAGCTACAGGCACCTCGCGCAGTTCGGGCTGATGGTCAGCGACCGCTCGCGTGGCAGCATGCGCCTGCCGCGTCGTGGCCGGGGTGGGCGGCCTCTGATCCGCTACGACATAGTCGAGGAGGATGTGGCGAAGTTCCGCGTCGGCCTCGCCCGTCTCGACGAGCTGTTCCGCGGCGCGGGCGCGCGCGAGGTCTACCTGCCGCTGCCCGCGGGCGTATCCCCCGAGCGAGCCCGTGCCCGCGATCTGAAACTGCTTGCCTTCCATCCGCTGGGAACGGCCCGCGCCGATGTGGACCCCGCGCGCGGAGTGCTCGACCCCAACCTGCGCGTTCACGACGTCGAAGGGCTGTACGTCGCCGACGGCAGCGCGATGCCGAGCTCGCTCGGGGTCAACCCCCAGATCACGATCATGGCGCTTGCCACGCGCCTGGCCCACCATCTCCTGGCTCAGTCAGTGCCCCACACCGCTGGCGATGCACCTCGCACCGCACAGGGGATACCCGATACCGCAACCGACGAGGAGGCTCAATGTCGTTCCTGATCGACCCACCCTGGCTGTACGCCACCGGCCGCGCCTACGGGCGGTTGATGCCCGAGCGCACCCCTGCGTCGCGCGCGGTGCACACGGCGACCGCGAGCGCGTTCCTGGCGACCAGCATCTCGCTCTACTTCGACCGCCCCTGGACGCGCCCGCTATGGCGGCTCTGCCGGGCACAGAGCGGGCGCGACTGGATGCTCAACTCGGGCGTCTTTCGCCTCGACTTCCGCCGCGCGGGCCGGCGCACGCACGTGGTGTCCGCGCTGCTGTTCGCGACCTACCCGCTGTGGCTGGCGCTCGGCGAACGGCGGGGGCGCCGCCAGCGCGACTGAGGTGGCAAAAGGCAGCTGATCTTGCGACTCGCGGGTGGCGCAGACCGCCGCGAAGCGACCGCACCGGACCGTCAGAGACTTTGTCGTGGACCCCAAAATGGCGGTCGCGGCGCGGGCGACCTACAGCGGGATGTTCCCGTGCTTGCGCTTGGGCCCCGGTTCGCGCTTGGTCTCAAGCGTGCGCAGCGCGGTGATCAGCCGCGGGCGGGTCTCGTGGGGGACGATCACGTCGTC
>JBEKYV010000333.1:0-4485 GCA_049510515.1 Solirubrobacteraceae bacterium
GGGAGAGGGATGGAGCGACGCGCACGCGTGTCGAGCGCCCGATGGCGCCCCTCGCGGCGGTGGCGGCCGGGTCCGACAAGAGCCAAACCGCGGGGGAACGTGGCCTGTGGGAGGCGGATGACGTTCACTCCTCCGGCGGGAATGGCCAGTTGGGATCAGGCGAGGGTCGGCCTGGAGGGGCCGACGTGGGATCGTCGGGCAACGGCAAGCCCGACGGTGGAGAGGGTGCGTGGGAGACGCCGAGCACGAGCGGCTGAGCGCCCCCGCGGCGGATGCCGAGCGACTCCGCCGCCTGCTCGGCGAGCCTGAGCTCGAGTGGCTGCTCGCACGGGTGCGCCGGCGGCTGGAGTTAGGCCAGCCGCTCGAAGGCACCGTCACGCTCGTCGATGCCTCCGTCGCCCAGCGCCGGGCGGTGCAGAGGCTGCTCGGCCGCCAACCACGCGCGGGGCGGGCGCTCAGCGTGTCGCTGGGCGCGGTGGACGAGTTGGTGCGCCGCTCCGGCATCTGCCCAGATGGACTCGGGGCGGCGGTGGTCGCGCTCACCGGGCCAGTGGTGGTGCGCGCCGAGGCGAGCGCAGCTGAGCGGCTTGCGTGGGAGCAGGCGTGGGCGCCGCTGGAGGACCTGGTGGGCCGGCGTGCGCAGGCGCGGGCTGACGGATGCCGGGAGTTGGCGAAGTGGCTCGCGCGGCTGCAACGCTCGGGCGTGGTAAAGCGCCTGGAGCCCAACCCCACAGAGGCTCGACCGCTGCTCGAGCAGCTCGCCACGGTCCTCGCCGCGCTACCGGCGGGCGGCGAGCCGCTCGGCGGTTTCGCCGCGCGCCTCGTGGGCAGCGCCCACGCGCTCGACGACGGCGAGCCACTCGCCACGCTCGCCCTCGGAGCCGCCCGGGCGCTCGGTGGTCTCCAGGATCCGGATCCCGGCGAGTCGCCGGCGGAGTCGCGCCGCGAGGCGTGGGCCGCCGCCGGCTTGCTGTGCGACGAGCTCTCAAGCGTTGTGCTCACGCTTGGGCTGCCCGGCGATGAGCAGACGGGATCGGGCCGGATCCTGCAAGTCGCGCGGGCAACCGGGCAGCCTGTGTGGCTGACGCTGCGTCAGCTCGTCCGCGACCCGCCGGGGTGGATGGCGACCAGAAGCGACGTCTCGGAGAGAACGGTGCACATCTGCGAGAACCCCGTAGTTGTGGCACTCGCCGCCGACCGCCTCGGGGCGGAGTGCCCGCCGCTGGTGTGCACCAACGGCCAGCCGGGCGCCGCCACCATGCTGCTGCTGCGCGCGCTCGTGGCGGCCGGCGCGCGGCTGAGCCACCACGGGGACTTCGACTGGGGCGGCGTGCGCATCGCCAACGTGCTGCACGCCCGCCTGCCGCTCCTCCCGTGGAGGTTTGACACCGAGGCATACCTGCGCGCGGCGGACGCTGTGCCATCCCCTCAGCCGCTCGTCGGCACCCCGGCGTCCGCCAGCTGGGATCCGCGCCTCGGCGAGACCATGCGCCGCGTTGGACGGCGCGTCGAGGAGGAGCTGGTGCTCGAGGAGCTGCTCGCCGACCTCGCGGCCTGAGGCTATCCCCCGAGCGCGCGCCGTTCGGCTGCGAGGGCGAGCCGTCCGTAGGCGGGAGCTTCGACCGGCGCTCCCCATCTCCTGCGAGGAGCGAGAGCAGGCCGGACATCCCTGGGACGCAGTCCATAAATTGGAGCAATCTCACTCCAGTCGCCAGCGATCCCTCGAGGATGCGCGGTCGAGTCCGATACGCACCCCGCTCTGGCAAAAAAGTCGTGCCTGCGATTCAAGCCCTTCGCTTGCGCTGCCGAAGCTCTGTGCAGATGAGCACACCAGCCTTCGGAGCACCGTCGGCGCCGGCCGTCGCGGGCTCGGCCGAGCCGGGCGGCGCGCACGAGCTGAAAACGCTGATCCTCTCGCGCCACCCGGCGATCGCGATCGAGACGAGCGAGGAGGAGCGCCTCGACACGTTGCTTGCCGCGGTTGCAGCCGAGACCAATCTAACGATCTTCGAATGGACGATCACGCAGGGCCTGGTGCACCGGCCGGGCACGCAGGTGGTGTACGGCACCACCGACCCCCAGCGCATGCTCACCGCGATCGGCGAGCTCACGGTCGCCGGGTTGTATGTGCTTAAGGACTTCGACGCACACGTCGCCGACCCCACGGCCTCGCGTGCGTTCCGCGAGTTGCTCGAGCGCTTCGCCGCGCCGGCGCAGCGCTCGACGATCGTGCTGGTGTCGGCGACGTTGGATCTTCCAGCGGAGGTCGAGGCGCAGGTGGTGCGCTACGAAATGCAGCTTCCCGGCCACGACGAGTACCGCGTCGCGATCGAATCTGTGGTCGAATCGCTGCGCCTGAACGGCAGCGCGGAGGTCTCGATCGCAGCGACCGACTACGACGCGTTCGCGGCCGCCTTGAGCGGCTTGACGCTGGAGCAGGCGCGCCAGGCGGTCGCGCAGGTGGCGATCGACGATGGCAAGCTGACCGCGGAGGACGTCGGGCACGTGGTGGACCTCAAGGCGCGGGCAATTCGCGACGCGGGTCCCCTCGAATACTTTCCGGCGCTCGAGAACAGGTTCGAGCTCGGCGGCTTCGCCAACCTGCGGCGCTGGCTGCAGCGCGCGCACGTGGCTTTCGGCGCGGAGGCCGCGGCGCTCAACCTGCCGGCACCCAAGGGCTTGATGCTGGTGGGTGTGCAGGGCTGCGGCAAGTCGCTCGCGGCGAAGGTGGTCGCCCGCGAATGGCAACTGCCGTTGTTGAAGCTGGACGCCGGCGGCCTCTACGACAAGTACGTCGGCGAGTCCGAGAAGCATCTGCGTCGCGCGCTTACGACCGCGGAGTCGATGGCCCCGGTCGTCCTGTGGATCGACGAGATCGAGAAGGGCATGGCTCCGAGCGGCGATGGCGAGGCCGACGGCGGGCTCAGCCGGCGCCTGTTCGGCTCATTTCTGACCTGGCTGCAGGAGAAACGCACAGAGGTGTTCGTGGTTGCGACCGCCAACGATCTCTCGGCGCTGCCACCGGAGCTGCTGCGCAAGGGCCGCTTCGATGAGATCTTCTTCGTCGACCTGCCCGACGCGGCGGAGCGGGAGGCGATCCTGCGCATCCATCTGTCGCTGCGCAAGCAGGATCCGGAGCAGCTGGACCTCGCCCAGATCGTGGCGGCCGCCGACGGATTCAGCGGCGCGGAGCTCGAGCAGGTGGTGATCGTCGCGCTGCTGCGAGCGCTGCAAGAGCACCGCCCACTCGACACGCAGCTCCTACTCGACGAGCTGACGGCTACGGTGCCGCTCTCGGTCTCACGCCGCGAGGACATCGAACGGCTGCGTGCGCTGGCGCACGAGCGTTTCGTTCCCGTGCGCTGAGCCGGCTGCTCGCTCAGCCCGCCTTCCACACGATTGGGTTTTCCGAGTAGGCGTCGGCGCCGTTTCCGGTCCACTCCTCCTGGACGATCGATCCGTTGCCTCCAACCATGTAGATGACGCAGGTCTGATAGGTGACGCCGTGGGTGAAGTGCTTCGGCTGGGTGACGTTTGGACAGGGCCTGAAGGTGCCCAGCACCGTCAGTTCCTGACCCTGCTGTCCACGGTCGTCGATGGCCTGAAAGGCGGCTGCCGGCTGATTTTCTTCGGCGGCCGCGTCACCCGAGCCGACGTTTTGGATTCGCAAAGAGACGTAGTAGGGGGTCTTTCCCTGCTCGGACTTTTCGAGTTCCACGCCGTTGAGATCAGCCTGAGCGCCCTTCTTGATACTGAGCACGGTCAGCTGGAGACGATAGGTCGGCTTCGGTGCCCCACCAGGCTGATAGTTCACGATCGCCGGCGTGCCAAGCGCGAGCTTTTCTCCGCCGGCGGTTGTGCCGCCCGCGGGCTTGGCGCTCGTGGAGGTGCTCGTGCTCGCTGCCTGGGTTGGGGTCGATGTGGCGGATGACGTCGTCGCGGGGGCACTCCCAGTCGAGCCGGTCGTGGATGAACTCGACCCGCACCCATAGGCCGCAAGCGCCAGCAAGACGCCGACCGCCAGCGCAATTGCGCGGATCCCGCGCTGCTTCGATGACGCCATTTTCAGCGTGTTTCCCATCGTCTCTCCCCTGATCGTCTTTAGGTAATCGTGGCGGTGCGCCGCCGGGCCGCCGCCGCCAGGGCGGGATTGGTCCAGCCGGCGTCCGTGGGATTCAAGGTGCTCCCCGGCGCCACGATCTCGTCGATGCGATCGAGCAGCGCGGCGTCGAGCTGCACCTCAGTCGCGCCAAGCTGGGACTCGAGCTGCTCGATCGTGCGCGGGCCGATGATCGCCGCCGTCACGGCGGGGTGGCGGATGACGAATGCGAGAGCCATGTGGATCAGCGAGATGCCGGCCTCCTCAGCCACTCGCGCGAGCGCGTCTGCCGCCTCGAGCTTGGCCTGGTTGGCTGGGATCGAGAGGTCGTAGCGCTGAGGAATCATCGCCGAGCGCCGGGAGGTCAGGTCCTCTGCCCCCTTGCG
>JBEKYV010000334.1:0-4483 GCA_049510515.1 Solirubrobacteraceae bacterium
GGCGAGCGGCCCACTGCTGGGCATGGTAGGCAAGGCGGTGACGTTCGACAGCGGCGGCATCTCGCTGAAGCCCGGGGCGAAGATGGCCGAGATGAAGTTCGACATGTCCGGCGGCGCCGCGGTGGTCGAGGCGGTGGCGGCGATCGCGCGGCTGAAACTGCCGGTGAAGCTCCTCGGCGTGGTGGGCGCCACCGAGAATCTGCCGAGCGACCGCTCGGTGAAGCCCGGCGACATCGTGACGGCGGCGAACGGGAAAACGATCGAGGTCAACAACACCGACGCCGAGGGTCGCCTCGTGCTGGCCGACTGCCTGCACCACGCGGTGGAGCTGGGGGCCGAACGTCTGGTCGACCTGGCGACGCTCACCGGCGCTGTGATCATCGCGCTCGGCTCCACCCACGCGGGGCTGATCGGCAACGACGACGAGCTCGCCGAGCGAATCGCGACGGCCGGCAGGCAGACCGGGGAGATCGTGTGGCGGCTGCCGCTGCACGAGGAGTACGACGAGCTGATCAAAGGCACCTACGGCGACCTCGACAACGCCCCGGAAGGGCGCAAGGCCGGCACGATCGTGGGGGCCGCATTCCTCTCCAACTTCGTCGGCGAGACCCCCTGGGCGCATCTCGACATCGCCGGCTCCGCCTGGGACCTCGGCCGCGGCTACGCGCCCAAGGGCGCCTCGGGCTACGGCGTGCGGCTGCTGGTGGAGCTGGCGAAGTCCTACTGCCGGTAGCCACCACCACCGCCATCTCCCTCCCTCCCTTTCCTTCCTTCCCTCTCTCTCCTCCCCTCTCCCCTCTCCCCTCTCCTCACTCCCTCCCTGGCAACCCGCACCCACAGCCAGCGTGCGTGCCCATCCATTTACGCTCGGGGCAGTGTGTATGTTTATTTTCGGGCCTATACCAAACGAGAACGAGACTCAGTCTTATTTGGTAGGGGTCTAAAAAGAGTATTCCTTCGCGCTCTGTGAGAATGCCGCCATGGACTTCGACCTCTCCCCCGACCACGAGCTGATCCGCAGGACGGTCAAGGAATTCGCGGAGGGCGAGGTCGCGCCAGTCGCCGAGGAGCTCGACCGCACCAAGTCATTTCCCTACGAGATCGTCGCTCAGCTGGGGAAGCTCAACCTGATGGGGATTCCCTTCCCAGAGGAGTACGGCGGTGGCGGCGGCGACTCGCTGGCGTACGCCCTGGCGGTGGAGGAGCTCGCCCGGGTGGACTCCTCGGTCGCGATCACGCTGTGCGCACATACCTCGCTTGGCACCCAGCCGATCTACCTGTTCGGCTCTGAGCAGCAGAAGCGCGAGTGGCTGCCCCAGCTGTGTTCCGGAGAAAAGCTTGGCGCGTTCGGGCTGACCGAGCCGGAGGCCGGTTCGGACGCCGGCAACACGCACACGCAGGCTCGCCTGCGCGACGGCGAGTGGGTGATCGACGGCGCCAAGCAGTTCATCACAAACGCCGGAACCGAGATCTCGGGAGTGGTCAGCATCACCGCCGTAACCGGGGCGGAGAAAGAGATCTCCAACTTTCTGATCCCCAACGGCACCCCCGGCTACGAGCAGGGCGAGCCCTACCGCAAGATGGGCTGGAACGCCTCCGACACGCGGCCGTTGAGCTTCACCGACTGCAAGGTGCCCCGGACCCACATGCTGGGACTCCGCGGGCAGGGCTTCAAGCAGTTCCTGAACGTGCTCGACATCGGGCGCATCGGCGTGGCGGCGATGGGCGTGGGCCTCGCGCAGGGCGCGCTCGACGAGGCGCTCAAGTACGCCAAGGAGCGCAGGGCCTTCGGCAAGCCGATCTCGAAGTTCCAGGCGATTCAGGGCAAGCTGGCGGACATGTCAACCGAGATCGCCGCCGCCCGCCTGCTCGTGCAGAAGGCCGCGCGCGAGAAGGACGCAGGGCGCAACTTCACGCTCACCGCCGCTCAGGCCAAGCTCAAGACCGGCCGTCTGGCGGTGCGCTGTGCCGAGGAGGCGGTGCAGATCCACGGCGGGTATGGCTTCATCGAGGAGTACCCCGTGTGCCGCTTCTACCGCGACGCGAAGATCCTCACGATTGGCGAGGGCACCGACGAGGTGCAGCAGATGGTGATCGCGCGAGCCCTCGGCGCTTAGGCCCCACCCTCCGCGAGCCTGCCAGCGGGTTCTTGGACGGCCGCCTCGGCCCCACGCCGCGAGAGCTCTTGATCACCAGCCTCGTGGGTCGCGGTCGCAACCCAAGGAACGCGCAGGCCGGGAGCACCTCGGCGCCGCACACGACAGTGCGCCGTGACAGTCCGTCCTCGACACGGTGCCAGCGCGCCTGACGCAGGCGCCCGGCGAGGTGCTTGGGAACGCTCATGTCAGCGCCGCCGCGATCCGCCGAGCCGTGGCGGTGACTTTGGGCCCAAGCTGAGCCAGCAGCTCCTCGCGGCTGTAGGCCTTTGCCGGCACCGCCAACTCGACGGCACCGACCGGGTGGCCCTCCTTGTCGAGCACCGCGGCGGCCACCGCGCGGCGGCCCGCGAGCAGCTCCTCGTCCTCGATCGCCACGCCATCGGCAAGGATCTGCTCGAGATCGGCCCGCAACGCCGTCTTGGTGGTGATCGTCTTGGGTGTGCGCTTCCCCAGGCGCAGCCCGGAGATCAGGCTCCGCTGCTCCGCCTCGGGCAGGCGCGCCAGGAGCGCCTTGCCCGCGGCGGTGCAGTGGATGGGCAACCGCGTGCCCAGCCCGATGCCCTCGTCGACCGCGTACTGGCCTTGACGTGACCCCTGCCAGCGATCGATGTAGGCAACCTCGGCCCCCCCCAGAACTCCCAGGCTCGCGGTGCGACCGGTCCGCGCACGCAGCTCGCGCAGGTGCTCGCGCGCCACCCGGCGCACCACCATCGAGTCGAGCAGCGAGAGCCCGAAGTCCGATACACGCGAGGAGAGCCGGTACTTACGCGAGGGCCCCTGCTCGAGATATCCGAGCGTCACCAGCGTGGTCGCATAGCGGTGCGTGGTGGAGCGCCCCAAATCGAGTTCCTCAGCCATGTCGGCAATCCCCCTTACCGGGTGCTCGGCGGTGAAGCACGTGAGCATCGCCAAGCCCGCCACCAGCGAGGAGGAGAACCTGCCGGGGTGCTCGGGATCCAATGGTTTTGACATGGCTGAAGGCTTGGAAATAGTGATCGTGGGTTGGTGGCGGGTTTGGTGGTGCGGGCTTCTGGTTGGTGCGGTGCGGGATTTGGTTGGTACGGTGGGCCGGCTTTGGTTGGCGCGGTGCGGACTTCTGGTTGGCGCAGCGGGCTTTTGATTTGGTGCGGTGCGGCCTTAGAGCGAAGGGATGTGGCGAGGCAATCCAGGGATGTGGCGAAGCGGATCCGGCTACGAGGAGATAGTGGCGTTACAAGGTGTACGAAGAGATGTGGCGGTGCGGATCAATCTGTTACGTGGAACCAGCGGTCGACGCCAGGGGCGCCAATCGATGGGACCATCACATCATGACTAACACCCCGGCGGACGAAAAGTCGCAACAAGAATGGTCGCGTTGCGAGTAATTAATGCCCGTTGCAACGATCCATCTACCAACTATACAAAGTCATTTTTATTGTTTCTGATTTGCGGTGTCTCGGCGTCGCAATGCGGGGCGCGATCAACCACGCTCGGCCACTCGACGGGCGCCCATCACGAGCATCGCGGGAGCCGCCAGGCCACCGATCGCCGCCAGCACCGAACGCGTCGCCGGAAGCGCTTCCGGCAGCGTCGCCTCGCGTGCGGAGAGGTAGTGGCTGGCCATGCCCGCCAGCACCAGCGAGTGGCGGCACCCGTTTGGGAGGGCGGTGGCTTGACGCAGCGATTCGACCGCCAGTCGCGCCAGACCGGTGGCGGCATCTTGCGAGGAGGGGTAGTAGTCCAGCAGGCTGCACTGACCGGCGGCGGCGTCCTCGCGTCTGTCGACGAGGCTGTCGAGCAGCGTGTGCAGCGATCCGATCCAGGGGAAGTAGGCAGCTTCGATCGCGATCGCATCCTCGGCGCGTACAGCCTGTTCGGCCGCGACGGCGATCAGCACGAAGACCCCGAGCGAGGAGCCTGCGGAGGCAGCGATCTCCCACCACTGCAGATCGCTGCCGGGCAGTTTGCGCTCGCGCGCCCAACGCTCGAGCGCCGCGTGCCCACCATGGCACTCGCTCTGGTTGAGACTTTGGTAGGCCGCGATGCGCGCGGCGGCTCTACGCGCGGGAGCCGCCACCGACGGGAAGGATGGAAGCAGCTTCAGCGCGGCGCGGCAGGATTCGACGAGAGTCCCCAGATAACCGCCGTCGTCGCGGTGGGTGTGATGCGCGTAATAGTCGATCCGCCGGGGGGTGGAATCGACCGCGTCCAGCTTAAGGCCGGCGGCCTGGCAATTGAGAAAGGCGTGCAGAGGCCCGGCACCGACGGACTGGTATATTTCCTCGAGATGGGTATTTACCTGACTCAGGTACCCCCAAGATCTTGTGGTTTCAGAAGTTCGGGGT
>JBEKYV010000335.1:0-4470 GCA_049510515.1 Solirubrobacteraceae bacterium
ACCGGCCGCTCGCCGGCGCTCTACCGGCCCCCTTACGGGGTGTCCAACGCCGCGGCGCTGGCGCTGGCCCGCGGCCGGGGCTGGCGCACGCTGCTGTGGAGCCATTGGGGGCGCGACTGGGATGCCCGCGCCACGCCGGAGTCGATCGCCTCGCTTGTGACCGGCGGCGCAGGTCCCGGCTCCGTCCTGCTGCTGCATGACGCCGACGACTATTCGTCCCCCAGTTCCTGGCGGCGCACGGTGGCGGCGCTGCCGCGGGCGCTCGAGACGCTGGCGGCGCGGGGCCTGGAGCCGGTGGCGCCCTGAGCGCTCGTTAAGCTGCGCTGATGCAAACGCGGCGCACCCGCCTGTGGGTCGAGGCGCTCGTGATCGCCTGGCTGTGCTGGGTCTACGACGCGATCAACAACCTGGCGCCCGTGCGCCTGCACGCCGCGCTCGCGCACGGGTGGGGGGTGCTGCATCTGGAGCGCTCGCTCAGCCTCGACCCGGAACTCACGCTCAACCGGTGGCTGGTCGGCCACCGCACGCTCGGCCTGCTGCTCTCCGACTACTACGACAACGCCCACTTCATCGTCACGCTCGGGCTGCTCGGCTGGCTGTGGTACCGGCGTGCCGACATCTACCGGCCGCTGCGCAACACGCTGGTCGCGATCAACACGATTGGCCTGGCCGTCTTCTGGCTCTACCCGACCGCGCCGCCGCGACTGCTGCCGGGCAGCGGCTTCAACGATGTCGTTGCTTCGACGCACGCCTTCGGCGGCTGGCATACCGGCTCGCTCGCCACGGTCGCCAACCAGTTCGCGGCGCTGCCCTCGCTGCACATGGCCTGGGCGGTCTGGTGCTCGCTGGTGATGTGGTCGATGTCCGAGCGTTTGTGGGTGCGCTGTGTGGCGGTCCTCTACCCCTGCATCACCTGCCTGGCGGTGCTCGCCACCGGCAACCACTACCTGTTCGACGTGTTCGCGGGCGTTGCCACCACCGCGCTGGCGGTCGTACTCGTTCGCGCCCTCGAAGCGGCGTGGCGCTCGCGGACCGCGCTGCGGCCGGCGCGGGCTTCGGCATGAGCCGCATGTCACAAACTTGTTACTAAGTCCCGGATAAGGTAGACTCGGCGCGGCTGCCACAGACGGTCAGAGGAGGGTCGGGCGGAAGTCCGCGGTGAGCGGATGCGCTTGACTCTTTCGTCTGTAGGGTGCCAGCCAACTTCTCATGCCCAATCACGAGCCAGAACCAATGGCCCCTGCCCTGAGCCACGCCGGCACAAGCCCGGTCGTCACCCGATCCCCGTTGCAACTGCTGCAGTACCTCGACATCGTGCTCGTGGTGCTCGCCACGCCGGTGGCGCTGGGACTCGGCGCGCCCGCTTTTGGCCTGCTGATCGCGGTGGCGGCGTGGCTGGTGCAGCGCGTGCTCGCGCAAGCCGACCGGCGCTGGATCTCAAAGGCGCGCGAGCCGCGCACGCAGCTGGGCCTCAACCTGGCCGAGGCGTTCGGCCGGATCTGGCTACTCGTCGGAGCGATCGTCATCGCGGGCGTCGTCGGCGGGCGCGCCGACGGGCTGACCGCGGCGCTCACGATCTGCGGCGCCTACTCGGTGGCGTTCGCGATCAGGGTTCTCACCGGCCCGCCGCCAAAGAAGGCGCCCCGATGAGCGCCGTGGCCGTAGCGAGTCCGACCGAGCCGGCCGGGGCCGCGCCGGCTAGCGGTGCCGCGCCCAGCCCGCAGAAGCAGGGGATGAGCCAGAAAGCAAAGATCCTGTGGGCGATTCTCGCGGTCTACATCATCGGCCTGATCGTGTTCGGCCTGGTGTTCGGCGTCAAGGCTCACCGCAACGAAAGCTTCGACGTGGTGGGGTCCTTCCACCTCGAAAGCTGGTTTCACATCTTCGGCCCGCTGAACTTCGACAAGGGCGTTCTCTACGTGCTGATCTCGGCCACGATCACGGTCGGCATCGTGCTGCGCGCCGCCAAAAACATGCAGGCGCGGCCAGGCCGTTTGCAGACAATCGTGGAGTGGATCTACGAGCTGGCGCTGAGCATGACCCGCGACAACATGGACGACGAGATGGCCAAGCGGTGGTTTCCGCTGGTGTTCACCCTGTTCGTGTTCATCCTCGTGACCAATCTGATCGGCTACATCCCGCTGCCGGTCGACACCGCGGAGACCTTCAAGGTGTTCGGTGTCGAGGTCCCCTCGTTCCAGATCTACGCGGCCGACACCAACCTCGCGATCCCGCTGCTGCTGGCGCTCGGCGTGTTCATCGCCTACAACGTCGAAGGCATCCGCCACCACGGGTTCTTCGGTTACATCAAAAGCCTGGTGCCCGCGGGCCTCGGCGGCGCAATGCTGGTGTTCATGTATCCGCTTGAGATCATGTCCAACTTCCTGCGCCTGATCTCGCTGACCGTCAGGCTGTGGGCCAACCTGCTCGCCGGCCACCTGCTGATCGAGTTCATGGGCGGCCTGCTCGCCGTCGTCATCGGCCTGCAGATCCTCGGCTGGTTCACGCTGCCGATCGGGGTCGCGATCTACATGTTCGAGGCCGTGCTGATCGCGGGCCTGCAGGCCTTCATCTTCGCCATTCTCACCGCCATCTACCTTGGCAGTGCGACCAGAAGCCACTGACAAAGACCGGATACACAAGGAGATATGAGAGCCATGCCCCAGCGGCATCCCACAAGGAGATTCACGCAATGCTGAGCCACGTTCTAGGTTTGATCACACCGCTGCTGGCGACCGCCAATGCGGAAGTCGCCAAGGAAGGGCTGCGGTCGGTCGCCCTCGGGGTCGGCGCCGCCGGCGGGGCGGCGGGCGCCGGCGCGGGCATCGGCATGCTGTTCGGCAAGGTGATCGAGGCGGTCACCCGCCAGCCGGAGATGCGCGACGAGATCACCTCGATCCAGTGGCTCGGGTTCGCGCTCACCGAGGCCACCTTCTTCTACGGCCTGGTGGGCGGCCTGATCGCCTTCTTCCTGTAGGCCGGAAGGGAGCCTGTCGCGATGAGCATTCTTCCAATCGCATCCAGCAGCAACTCGTGGCTGATCACGCCCAACGTCGGCCTGACGATCTGGACGCTGGTGGTGTTCCTGATCGCGATGTACACGCTCAACAAGCTGGCCTTCCCGCGCATCCGTGAGGCGCTCGACAAGCGCCGCAGCGGCATCGCCGAGTCGATCGACGCGGCCGAGCGCACGCGCACCGAGGCCGAGGAGGTGCTCGCCGAATACCGCGAGCGGCTGAAGGAGGCACGGGCGCAGTCCGAAGAGATCGTCCAGCGCGCGCGCCAGACGGCGGAGTCGCACGAGGCCGAGGGCAAGGTGCGCGGGCAGGAGATCGTCGAGGAGGCCGCGCGGAGGGCCGAGCGCGACATCGAAGCGGCCACCAAACGAGCGCTCGACGACATCCGCCGTGAGGTCGCCGACCTCACGATCATGGCCACCGAGAAGGTCACGCGCAAGTCGCTCACCGACGCCGACCAGAAGCGGCTGGTGGAGGAGGCGCTCGGCGAACTGGACTTCTCGAGCATCGCCGGCTCCGGGAGCCAGAACTAGGCATGGAGGAGCTGGCCCAGGTATACGCCCGCTCGCTGTTCGAGGTGGCCCTTGAACAGGGCAAGCTCGACGTGCTGCGCGAGCAGCTCGCGCAGCTGGCCGACGCACTGCGCGAGAACAGGGACCTGGAAGTGTTCTTCTTCTCGCCCTACTTCTCGCCCAAGGAGAAGCAGGAGGCGCTGGGGAAGCTGCTGGACGGCGCCGACGAGGTGCTGCTGAACTTCTTGAGCCTGCTGATCGAAAACCACAGGATGCCGGTGATCTTCCATGTCCGCCGGCAGTATGAGCGGCTGTGGGACGAGGAGAACAAGACGCTGCCGGTGGAGATCACCAGCGCGATCGCGCTCGACTCAGCTACGACCGAGAGCCTCGGCAAGACGATCGGCGAGCGCGCAGGGCGCAAGGTGCAGCTGGCCGCGCACGTGGACCCCGACATTCTCGGAGGCATCGTGATCAGAGTCGGCAACTCGATTCTCGATGCCTCTATTCGCAATCGACTGGAGCAGCTGCGTAGGCAAGTTGCCCAAGGAGTCTCATAAGCCATGCAGATCAATCCAGATGAGATAACGAGCATTTTGAAGAGCCGCATCGCCGGCCTCGACTCCGGCGCGGCGGAGCTGACGGAGGTTGGGACCGTGCTGTCGGTGGCGGATGGCATCGCGCGGTTGCATGGGCTTGAGAACTGCATGTCCTTTGAGATGCTGGAGCTCCCGCACGGGGTTACGGCGCTGGCGCTCAACCTCGAGTCCGACAATGTTGGGGCGGTGCTGTTCGGCGAATGGGAGCACATCTCCGAGGGCGACACCGTCAAGCGCACCGGCAAGCTGCTGGACATCCCCGTCGGCGAGGGGCTGCTCGGGCGGATCGTCGACCCGCTGGGGCGCCCGCTGGACGGCAAGGGCGACATCGCGACCACCGAG
>JBEKYV010000336.1:0-4457 GCA_049510515.1 Solirubrobacteraceae bacterium
TACGCGATAGCCGAGCCCTCAACTCCTGCTCCCTCGGCTCCTGCTCCGCTTCCACAAGCGGCAGCCGACGAGCACGATGATCGGCTGCTCCCGTTCCGTCCGTTGCGAGCGTGCGCCAAGTGGTGGCTTGTGCGCCTGCTACGCACGCATCAGTGCAACGACCGACGCTCAAGCGACTACAGCCGGATCGTGGCTCGCAAGCTTTTGAGCAGTTCCACCGGCACACGGAGGCCGATACCATCGTTTTCTTGGACCACAAGCCACGCGCCAGGGATGCGTCTGGCCGCCATCTCTTGGGAGTCCGGCGCCTCGAACAGCCCCGGATGTCCGGCCAGGGGCTTCATGCCGGGTAGCGGTGGCGGCGTGGCGCCTGGGTGCGATGCGTTGAGCAGCACCGCCGCGGTGAGGGCGTGTTCCCCGAGGTAGAAGTACGTGATGTCCACACATGACATGAGCGCTTGTCCAACGAGCCCCTTCTCCGGCCTGATCGCCGTAGCGACGTTTCCCCAGCGTGCGGACGTTTCGCGAGGAAGCTGCGTGGCCCTGAGTTCGCACGCACCGTGGGCCGGTCGCCTGGCGTTCCACCCTGGGTGCTCGCCGGGAACTCCCCTGTCCCATCGCTTCGTGCCGGGAAGCCTCGTCGCAAACCTCAACCGTGCCGTCCGCTTGCCCGTGTCCCGAATCGGCTTGCCGTTCGCGTCGAGCGGGGTCATTCGAGGACAGCGCAGCCCGATACTTGGGTGCCCGTTGTGACGGAGCACTTCGACGGCCGCCGCACGCAGCCCGTCGGGGAGCGTGGCGTTGGTCGTGGTCGGGATTGGCCTCCCGCCATACACCGACACGGCTGCGACTTCGCGTATCGTCAGCGCATAGAGGTGGATTCCTGTTTCGCTCTCGTCGCAACCTTGCTCAGCGAAGATCCGCCCAGTCGACGTCGTCGTCACTGCTCCGCAACCAGAACCGCCTTCCATTGCGGTTCGATAGCCCGTCGCCAGGCACCAACCGGCCCAGCCACCCTGGAGTTCGGGCACAAGCAACACGTGGCTGTTGGGCACGGGGCGCGAGACGTACGGGCCGGCAGCCGTGGTCGAGCACAAGGATGCGCAGAACACCCCCACGAGAGCCCCCGCAAATCTGACCATCCGATTCACGGCGAGAACACTACTCAACCTCGCAAGGCGCGGGAGCCGCTCGGGTCCAGCCCGGCGGTACCCCTTGCGCGCGCGAGGCGCTTCTGTAATGCTTCGCCGTTGACGGTGACCGCAAGAGTCTGCTCGACGAACAGGTGACGGTGAGCGATGGATAAGAGAGTTCGCTTGGTTCCGTTGGTGATCATGGTTGCTTTGGTGCTGCTGGCTACGGGTCACCCATCGAACGCATTTGCTGCATCGCGGACCGCCCTCGAATTCTTCGCGCGTACACCGCACGGCGATGCGTCATGTGCGATCTATGACGGGTATGGCGGCTTGGCCGAGGCGTTCTGTGAGAGCTATCGGCCGGGTCGCGAATCGAAGGCAACGGTAAATGCCCAGGGGAAGGTTTCGATATGCACGTCCCATAACCCGCGTACGGACAACTGCGGTCTCGGCAACGCCGGCGTGAACACGCCCACCTTCGGCTACGGACACAGGATCACCGTCGGCCGCTTCCGTTGCGCGGTGCTGCACAACGGGGTCATGTGCACCGTGATCTCAAGTGGCAAGGGCTTCCTCTTCAACCCCAATAGAGCCGTCCAGGTTGGGGCAGCCTCGAAGCAAAGGACGACGTGAGCTGCCCATCCGCGTAGGGTGGTAGCGCGCTGCTTTCGTGGACAAGCCAGTGTCCGAGCAACATCGCACTCACGCCCGCCTTGGGCGAAGCTCGAAAGCACCGCACGATGATCCAAACATGCTCGCTTGCGCCAGGCGGCGCAGGAGCGCTTGCCTGACGACCCTTCACGATCGGAACTCGTCCCAAGCGGTCGTCTCGCGCCGTCGACGCGAGAGTGCTGCTCCTCGCGCGAAGGACCAGCGTGGGTCGGACCGCTCAGCGGGGGTCAGGCCAGGGACGCAGACTTGTGAGCCCGGGTCGCATCCTTCGCTGAACGGCGGGAACTATTCCGTCTCGTCTTCGTCAGTTGCCTGCTGCGAGCCAATGTCTACCGGCGCTGAACCCAGCAGATTCTCGATCTGTCGCGTGAACGACTGACGCTCCATCTCAGTTTTGGCTAAGATGTCCCGATAACGCAGGATTTCCTCTTCGCTACCCTCGATCGCTTTGCGGAGCTGGTCCAGTGCCTTCTCGTCCAGCGGGAAGGCTTCGAACACGATCTTCCCAGCTTGCTGGGAGGTGCCCGCAAGGTGACCGCCCTGACCGCTGAAGATCGTTGCGGCGCGATTCAGATCCGACAGCGTTGCTGATGGCACAGTGAGCCCTACGATGTAGCGAATGCCCGTACTCGATAGTTCCGGCGTTACGGTCGCCTCTCCAAACACGCCACCGGTGGCGACATCCCGCAACACCGCAGTGTAGCTCTCGCGAAGCTCGGCAGCCTTCGCCTGGGCGGCTCTCATATCCTCGTCTCTGCGCTCGTAGCGTTCTGTCGCGATATCCACAGCGCGGTTGAGAAGGAGGACAACATCTTTTGGATCGGCACTCACGGCGACACGCACGCGAAGCAGACCGCGGAAATCAATGTTCGGGAAAATGTCCGGGGCAGTGTGCCCGAGCTCGGTTTCTGCCGACGCTAGGGCCTCCGAAAAGTCAAGCCCCCACGTGCTTGTTTTCCACGACGGAATGTTCGCGAGCTGAAGGAGCATTTCGTACTCTTCCTCGCGACCGGCTCCCGTTTCGAGCCGATAGCTTTGAATATGCCACGCGATCCTGGGTGGGCCGCCATCATCGAGCTGTGGAGGTCCTACGCTCTGCCAGTACTTCGTGTAGCGCTGGGCTGGATAGCCCGCGTCGAATATCTCCCAGCTGAGAATCCAGTCGAACACGAACAGCAGAGCGGAGCGTGCCTCCGCATCGTCCGGCTCGGGACCGCCGATTTCGAGGTGACGGCGCGTGGTCAGCATCTGGGTGTAGCGGCTCATGTCCGTCGCGAACACCTGCACTTCGAGGTGATCAAGAGGATCGCTCGGTGTGGCAGGGAAGCGAACGGCGCTGCTAGCGCCAGCTCCTGAGTCTTCCCGGCGAGTCTGTCCGTGCTGTTCACGCCATCGTTCGCGTGCTTTAAGGAACGTCTGGTCTGTGATCAAGAACGCCCTTGTGGCGTCGTCGGCGTTCAAGGCGCGCTCAGCCTCGCCCAGCGACGTACGAAGATCAGGGTCACGTATCGCCTCCGCGAGCATCACGTCGCCCAACTGAACATCGAACGCCACCTTCACCAGTTCCTGAATGAATGCCTCTGCATCCATGACCCAGTTGGACAGCAGCTCACGGTCTGGCAGGAGCCCCATGTGTTGGACCTGGTTACGCGCGGCATGCAACTCCAAGACACCGCGAACCCCTGTCTGTCCCCACTGCTTCCTTCCCACGAGGGCTTTACGCAGCAACTCAAGACCCGTATGAAACCCAGCCTCCGGCTTCAACGGAAGTCCCTGGCAGTGAGCACTGAAGCGAATCGCGTACTCGCACGCGCCATCCAACGTGACCAAAGCGATATGCCGGCTTGGCTCCGACCTGTCCTTGGCTTCTCGAAGCCCGCGCTCGAGCATCGCGCGAAGCCGGATCAAGCCGGCGAGTGCCGACGGGCCAAGAGCATGTTCCCCCGCAGCTGCCATACCGATCTCTATCGTTGCGCAACAGCCGGACGGGCGGCGTTCGGCGCGAGGTCGAAGGGTGGCGAAGAAGGAGCCTCGCCCAAGGGCGCGGGCTGAAAGACATGGCGATGATATCGGCGGCGAAACTCCCGACTCAGACCAGCATGGTCGAGGCGGCGGGCACGCCGCCGGCGTCAAGACCCTCCGCCCGTGCCGGGCGGGTCCTGCGGGCCGGCCTTGACCCCGGCTCGGCAGAGACCCTGAGAAGATGCCGGCATGAAGGTCGCCGATGCCATAGCTCAGGGGGAGGGTCCACGTGTGGACTTCAAGCGTGATCTGTCCTCCCGGAAGTCGGTTCTGAAGGACATCGTGGCGTTTGCCAACACGGCAGGCGGGGTTGTCGTGATCGGGGTGGACGACGATGGATTGGTCGTTGGTGTCCCGGATCCGCTGCGTGAGGAGGAGCGTCTTTCGAGCAGCATCAGCAACGGTATCGAGCCGCAGTTGCTTCCTGAGATCTACGCCGCGTCCTACGGCGAGCACGAGCTGTTGGTGGTCGAGGTCGCGCATCACCCGGCACCGTTTCATCTGCGGGCGGAGGGGTCCTGAGCAGGGCGTGTATGTCCGTTTGGGGTCGACCAGCAGGCGGGCCGACGCGGAGATGCTCGCCGAGCTTCGCCGCCAAGCGGCCGGGGAGTCCTTCGATCTGCTCGC
>JBEKYV010000337.1:0-4430 GCA_049510515.1 Solirubrobacteraceae bacterium
CCATGGGAAGAGGTCGTTCAAAGCCAGATCCGCGGACCCCTCGCGTCGCGCTACCTTTCGACGCCACCGTATTTCGACGGTCGCATGCTGGTCGGCCTCGATGACCGCGGCGAACTGCTGACAGTCGGAGCGCACCATATCGAGCCCTCGCTGTCGCCGGACGTCGGCTACACGGAGGTCGTTGCCGTCGCGTTGGGTGAGCGAGGGACGCTTGTCGAGCTTCCCAATACCGCTCCGATCTCGCTCGGGCATTTCATGATGCTCACAATCTTCGGACAAATGCTGCGTCTCGGTCGCCATCCGCGCACCTTTGTGCGTGTGGATCGTCGCAACACTCGGAGTCTCGCCCTGTTTGACCGGGTCGGCTTGTCCGAAGAGCGCGCTGACCTTCAGGACGAGCGGCTCGTCCAGCGCTGGGGCGAGCTTCCG
This sequence comes from Solirubrobacteraceae bacterium, assembly GCA_049510515.1. Classification (GTDB taxonomy): domain Bacteria; phylum Actinomycetota; class Thermoleophilia; order Solirubrobacterales; family Solirubrobacteraceae; genus Palsa-744. Next base: position 430 of record JBEKYV010000337.1, read on the forward strand.
CGTGGGTAGTGCGGTCGGCCCACGTTTGGCGACATCACCTGTAACGTAACGCTACGCTGCAGCCGCTATCCCGGCGGCAGCGCCAGCAGCAAGCGTCGGTCATCAGGACCTGGAAGTGCCTTGCGAGGCTCGCGGCAAGGGCGTGGTCGCGGGAGAGCACGCCCACCTCGATGTGGAGCGTACGCCGCCTCATCCCGCCTACTCAGCCCTCCTGCCAGATCTCAGTACGGGCAGCCCAGCGTCCAGTGCGACAGGCTGCGTGCCGCCGAGGGGGCGCGGCGGGTGAAGCGCAGTGTGAGCTTGTTGTAGACCCGCAGACCGGCCTTGCAGGTGCGCGTCCCGCTGGCCTTCACCGCAACCGTGTAGCGGACGGTTTTGCCGGCGGCGCAGTTTGGTTTGCAGGTGTTGGTCTCGAGCGTTCCGGTGGCCAGGGCGCTTGCGCCCCCGAAGCTCGACCAGCGCAGGCCGGTGAGGGCGGTGTTGCCGTCGCCGCAGGTGAGGGTCACCATCTTCGGACGGCTGCTGGCACTGGTGCAGTTGGTGATCTTGACGGTTGACGTCGCGGAGGCGCTCGCGCCCACCACGGCGACCAGAGCAACGAGCAGGATTCCGCTCGTCAAAACGTATCTATTGAGAAGTCGCATCGCGCAATGATTGCACAGATGCGCACAAAGCAATAGAAGCCCCCTCCCGATCGCCACGCGGAACGTCGGATGGCACACCAGCGGCCCCGCGCCGGGCAATCGGCGCGGGGCTGTGGCGCTTACAAAACTCTTCCTCAGCGACCCGAGCGGGTGCGCAGCGCGAGGCGGATCGAGAGGCCGGCGCCGAGCAGCAGCACGCCGGCTCCCACCACCCACGTCAGGTTCAGCCCCGTGAAAGGCAGCGTCGAGGCTTTGGGCGTGGTCGGCGTGGGGGTCGTCGTTTCTTTGGCCGGTTCCACCGCGGCTTTCGGCGTGGTGGCCGTGGGCGTGGACTGGGTTTTGGAAGGTTCTACTTCTTTTTTCGGTTCCGTTTTGGTCGTCGGGGTGGGCGGTTTGGTGCTGTAGCCAGAGGTCCCGGTGCCCGTGGCGGCGAGGGCGGGTGCTGCTGGGATGAGCAGCGCCAGCACAGCCGGCAGCGCCAGCAGCTCGCGGCGCCGACGGCGCAGTCGCGTGCGGCGGCTGGATGTCTGGCTGATCGTCGCTGCGACTTTGATTGAAGAAGAGGGGCTCGGCTCGCCGGCCTGCGGCCGCCTGCGCCACCCTCTTTGTCGGGGCCGGCTCGACGCCATTCCTTGGGTACGAGTCATGCTACGCACCTCCCGTGCTCTCTTGTGTTCGATTGGGCCCCGGCGGGTCGGGGTCGGGGTAAGGGTCCCGCGAAGTCTATTGCGATCGGTGGATCGCTTCTTTCCCGTTCCACCCCTCACCCCGTTTTCCTGCCTGCGCTAACTCGGCCTTCGAGGGCACCCTCCCGCAGCTGCGCACGCAGAACCTTCTTGTCGAACTTGCCCACGCTCGTTTTGGGCACCTCTGCGATGAATGCGAACTCGTCGGGCAGCCACCACTTCGCCACGCGCGGGCGCAGATGCTCGATCAGCTCCTGCGCGCTCGCGTTTGAGCCCTCGCACAGCACCACGCAGCACAGCGGCCGCTCCGCCCAGCGCTCGTCGGGCTTGGCGATCACCGCGGCTTCCAGCACGTCGGGGTGGGCCATCAGCTCGTTCTCCAGCTCCACCGAGGAGATCCACTCGCCGCCCGACTTGATCACGTCCTTGGAGCGGTCGGTGATCCGTACGAACGCCTGCTCGTCGATCGCTGCGATGTCTCCCGTGCGCAGCCAGCCCTCGTCGAACTTTTCATCGCCCGAGGGATCCTCGTAGTAGCTGCGCGCGATCCACGGGCCGCGCACCTCGATCTCACCCGTTGACTCGCCATCCCACGGGACCTCCTCGCCGTCGTCGCCGATCAGGCGCAGCTCGGTCCACGGCAGCGGCTTGCCCTGCAGCGCCCGTTCGTCCCAGTAGCGCCCGTCGTGACCGCGGTCCTCCGAGGGGTCGGAGAAGGTCACCACCGGGCTCGTCTCGGTCATTCCCCAGCCCTGGTGGATCACCACGCCGTGGCGCTCCTGGAAGTCCTTCATCAGCTGTCGCGGCACGGCAGAGCCGCCGCACACGGCATTGCCCAGCGAGGAAAGATCCACCTCGTGGGTATCGGCGTAGCGCAGCATGTCGGCGAAGATCGTCGGCACACAGCCCATCACCGTGGGGCGCTCGCGCTCGATCGCGCGCGCCAGCGGCTCGGCCTGCATGAAGCGGTCGGGCATCAGCAGGTCGGCGCCGCACAATGCGGCCGCGAACGGCAGGCCCCAGGCGTTGACGTGGAACATCGGCACGACGACCAGCACACCGTCGCGGCGGGAGAGACCGAGGTTGTCGGCCATCAGCGATGCCGTCGCGTGCAGGCACACCGAGCGGTGCGAGTACAGCACGCCCTTGGGGTTTCCGGTCGTGCCGCTGGTGTAGCACAGCGAAGCCGCCTGGCGCTCGTCGAGCTCGGGGTAGAGGGATTCGGAGCCCCTCGAGCCGGCGGGATCGGCGTCAGAATCCGCAGCGGACTCCTCCAGCAGCTCCTCGTAGCGCAGCACGTTGGGGAGAGAGCCGGCGTCCCCATCGCCCATCACGATGAAATGCCGCACCCCATTGAAGGTCGGCGCCAGCGGCTCCAGCAGCGGCACCAGCGAGTCGTCGACGAAGATCACTTGGTCCTCAGCGTGGTTGACGATGTACGTCACCTGCTCCGCGAACAGGCGGATGTTGAGCGTGTGCAGCACCGCCCCGATGCACGGCACCGCCATGTACAGCTCGAAGTGGCGCTGGTTGTTCCACGCGAACGTCCCCACCCTGTCACCCTGCTCGATCCCCAGTCGCTTCAGCGCCAGCGCGAGGCGGTCGACGCGCTCGCACACCTTCCCGAAGCTCGCGCTCACGCTCCCCTCTGGAGTCAGCGTCAACACCCGCGCGGCGGGGTGGCAGTCACGCATGCGCCGCCGCGCGTGCTGCAGGCTCAGCGGGAAATCATCCTGCATCAACCCCTCAAGCATCCCCATCACGGGAGCATACCTATGAGCGCCCGCTCCTCCGCACCCAGCGGGGAGGGCAGCCGATCGCGGGCAAACCACCCGACCTGGGCGATCTCCACCGGTTCGACACGCACCCGGGAGGGATCCTCGAGCTCGGCGTGCGCGCATGTCAAGCGCACCGCGATCCGCTCCAGGCGCGTCTCGAAGGTCGCCAGCTCGCGCAGTTGCAGATCGCGCAGACCAAGCTCCTCCTCCATCTCCCGCGCGGCCGCGCGCAATGGCGCCTCGCCGCGATGCACCCCTCCGCCGGGCAGGTACCACACCTTGCGCCGGCCATAGGTATGACGCACGAGCAACACCTCTCCGCGATGGGTTATCACGCACTTCACCCCGCTGCTGCTGCGCCGCCACAGCATCCCACGCAGCTGTACCCCTCGCCACGCCACCCGGTACACGCGGCGCATCGCGGCTACGCGCCAGGACGCCACTACCCGATCACCCCTGCCGGGCGGGTGGGCGCCAAGCGCGAGCCCCCCTCCAAATCAGAAAAACCCTGCGCACATCACACGTGCTGGCCCGTCCGCCTGCCGAGACCGGGGGACACTGGTTTTTTTTGCCTCGCATCCCCGTTTCGATCAGCCGTGAGGTCGCGGTACACCCCCCGCGTGCGGCGCGCCACGTCGCTCCAGTCGAAGCCCAGCACGTGCTCGCTCGCCTCCACCACGAGGCGCTCGCGCAGCTGCTCGTCGGTCAGTAGGCGCTCGATCATCGTGCCGAGGTGCGCCGCGTCGCCGCCGTTGAAGCGCAGCCCAACGCGCTCCCCTGCCGGCACCACCTCACGCAGGCCGCCCGTGTCGGCGACGATGCAGGGGCAGCCCGACGCCATCGCCTCAAGCGCGACCAGCCCGAATGGCTCGTAGATCGAGGGCACCACACAG
>JBEKYV010000338.1:0-4384 GCA_049510515.1 Solirubrobacteraceae bacterium
GCATCACGCTTAGCTCGTCGTCGCACACGTCGAGCTGACGGTCCTGCCCCAGCACGAGCTCGGACAGGTCGGTCGTTTCGCCGTAGCCCCGGAGATGCGCGGACGGGGAATCGCCGGGAGACTGATGGACTGGCTCGTCACGTTCGCCTTCGACGACCTCCACCTGCACCGACTGGAGCTCGTAGCGTTCTCGTTCAACGAGCCCGCGCTGCGCTGCTACAAGCGGGCAGGTTTCAGAGACGAGGGCCTTGCGCGAGACGCACGCAAGGCCAGCGACGGCTACTGGGACCTCATCCACATGGGACTACTCGAGCACTGGCACCGATCCACATGAGCACCGCCCATCAGCCCGCCGGCGCCAGCAGCATCGATCGCGCTCACGCTCTATCGGTCCTCCGCGCTCTGCACGATGCGCAGAACGCGATGTACTCCGGCGGCGAGATGGACGCCATACGAGCGCTGCTGACCGAGGAGATCGAGTGGCACGTCCCGGGCGAGAACGCGATCGCGGGCGACTACCACGGGATCAGCGAGGTCATCGACTACTTCCACAGGCGCCGGGCGATAGCGTCGAACACCCTCCGCCTGCATCCCGAAGAGATACTCGTGGGCGCCACTCACGTCGCAGTCCTGACGGACGGTACCGCGACGTTCGGCGGGGTCGAACATCGTTGGTCGACTGTCGGGCTCTACCGGCTGCTTGGGAACCAGATCGCCGCCTGCTGGCTGCTGGCTCTCGACCAAGACGCGTTTGATCGTGCCTGGGCGCCACACCACGCGCCAGCGCCTCGGACCACCTGACTGCAGCTCTGCCCGCGATGCCGAGAGATATCGTGCGCCCGATGGTGCCCGATGCCCGCGTTTGAACGGTATGTCGCGATCGGTGACAGCACCACCGAGGGCCTCGGAGATCTAGTGGGGTTATGCGATAGCGGCGGCTAGAGTGCGGGCGTGTTCGACTTGGACGCCTACCTTGAGCGGATCGGCTTGGACGGGCGTCCGAGCATCGCGCAGGTGCACAGGGCGCACCTGACCTCGATCCCCTTCGAGAACCTCGACCCGCATCAGGGCCTGCCGGTGTCACTGGAGGTGGAGGACCTCGAGCGTAAGCTCGTGAGAGAACGCCGCGGCGGCTACTGCTTCGAGCAGAACCTGCTGCTGAAGGCAGCCCTCGAGGCGCTCGGCGCGGAGGTGGACATGTTCCTGGCACGCATGCGCAAGGGCGCGAAGCCGGGCGTGGTGCGGCCCCGCAGTCACCTCCTCCTGCGCGTCCGCGAGAACGGCGCGAGCTGGCACGCCGACGTGGGGTTCACCGGCAGCATCCTCGAGCCGATCCCATTCGGACCGGGGCCCACGCAAGAGCAGTCGGGCTGGAGCTTTCGCGTCGTCAAGGACCGCTCCGAGCTCGTGCTCCAGAAGCTGACGGGGGACGAATGGGCCGATGTTTACGCCTTCCTCCCCCAGCCGGTTCCGCTGATCGACGTCGAGACCAGCAACTGGTGGACCTCCACGCATCCGCGCTCGCTGTTCGTCACCGGCCTGATCGTGGGCGTTCGTAGCGATGACGGCACGGGCACGTTGCTGTGCGACTGGAGCGAGCTATCCCTCAGCGAGCAAACGCCCGCGGGCACAAGCGTGACGCCGCTCGAGCGAGAGGCCATACCAGAGCTGCTCGCCACGCGCTTCTCGCTCCCCGACTTCACGCTCGCCACAGACGGGCGGCTCCTCCTCACCAACGCCGGATAATCGAAGGGCTGGCAGTCTCGCAGACCCACCCGCGGGCGCAGCCAAGGTGCGCGCCAGTTCCGGTCAGGCCTCCGAGCCGGACGATTTCCACGCGCGTCGCCCCGCAGACTCCACACGCTCGCTTCTGCCAGGCGAAGAGGTAGCTCGCTTCACAGGTAGCAAGACGCCTGACCATCGTCCCAAGCAAGAGCGTTCGGTGCTGCGGGTGGGCGCTTTCGCAGACTGCATGCAAGCAGGAGTCAGAAATCGTGATCGCCGCCGCCTGATTCCAGACCGCCGGCTACGAGAAACCCAGGTCAGATCAGTTGCTGGTCGAGGACCCGCCGGCCGATCCAGGCCTACGTGCGCCCGGAGACGCAACTCGCGTCGGAAGTCGCGTCCGCACCGGCCGGTATCGTTTACTGCCCCAAATCTGGGAGCGTCGAGAATGGACTTCAGCACGATAGATCCCCAGGCAGTCCATCTCCTGGCTCAGTACCGGCCGTTTGAGGATGGGTCGGCGGATATGCACGCCGCTCACGACGACCTTGTCGCTGCCGCCATTCAAACCAACGGGGGGCAGTTCGCGAACCTAGAGGAATGCCGCAAGTTCGTCGAGCAACGCTTCTGCATCGAGCTAGAGCTGCAGGAGGTGCGCGAGGCCCGCGACAGGCTTATAGCTGAGGGGCGAGCGGTCAAGGTCGGCGGAGGGATCGAGCTAACGGAGGACGCCGGCGCGTCGCTGGACAGCGAGCGGATCGCGTGGGAAGAGGCTCGCGGAACCGCATTCGTCGAGTGGGAGGTCGCGATCCGCCGCTCTTTCCCGACGATGTCTGACGAGCACATCTCGACACTTAAGGACCAAGTTGGCCCGTGGCTCGACCGAGTGGTCGCCACGCACGGGGCTGAGACAAGTCTTCTGCTTTACCCCGCTCACCCGAAGGCTCCTGCCTTGATCGCGGCCATCGAAAAGATCGATCTTGGATTTCTGCCGCGATGCGACGAGGATCTGGAACGTCAGAGGGCGGCTGCGTTCAGGCTGCTAGTGCGTAACCCCACCGAGGCGCAGAGTGAGTATCTCGGGCGCCTACTCAATACCGGCTTCTACCTCACCGTGATGACACTGGACCCCCGAGTGGAAGAACTAGCGCGTGCAGAGGCGAGCAAGGTCACACTTTACCTGGATACCAACTTCTTGTACTCGGTCTTGGGCGTCGGGAGCGCGAAGGAGGCATTTGCTGCGCGACGGTTCCTCGACCTCTGCAGAGAGCTTGGCGTGACACTCCGCATCTCGCCCTGGACAGCAGACGAGCTGAGGACGAGCATCAGAAGCAATCGCCAAGACGTAGAACGCTATGCCCAGTCCCGAAAGGTTGCGGCGGTCATGGCCCAAGTCACCGGGGAGAAGGGCTTCGAGGCTGCCTATTGGCGCACAGCGAGTGAATCCGGCGAGGGGGCCGAGTCATTTTTCGGGAAGTTCGCTCACTTCGAACGGTTCTTGGAAGGCCTCGGAATTCAGGAGCATCCCGCAGATCTATACCCGACAAATGGGGAGGCGAGCAGTGCGCTTGGGGGCGAGGCACAGCTAGCAGCCCTTGAGCGGATCACCCGATCGATCGACTCACTGAAGGACGTGCCGCCCGCCGTTGCCATCGCGGTCGTGAATGACAAGGCAATGGCGACAAAGATTGGCGAGGAGGCCGATCCGGTCGTCATCCAACAGATGATCGAGGAGGCGATCACAGCTAAGGCTGCCGAACTCCAAGCCCAGCTTGACTCGGCTGCACAGCGGATCACCGACGCAGAACGTGTTCGCGAGCGGGCCCGAGCCGACAGGCTTGCGGCGGAGCAGGAGGCAGATCGCCTGAGGATCGAGCGGGATCACGCCGTTGCTGATGCCCAGCGCATCTTCGCGTCGTGCTCGATGACGATACGTGGGCGACTGCCTGGCCCGTACATCCCCTCCAGTGGAGACGAGTAGTCGCGGATCCCGGAAATATCCGCTTCGATCTCAGGCACCCCCTCGGTGACAAACCAATAGCGAACGTTTGTGTACCCCGCTGGCGGCTTGTGTTTGCCCCGGAGATGCTCGATGAGCATCCAGAATGGGAAGCTCGCTCGCGGTCCACCACCGATCCCGAGACGCGCGTAGGTAGGTAGTCGCGTGCTCTCGCGAAGAGGTAAAGCAAGTCAAGAAGCGCCTCGATGACACCGAGGCCGAAAGGCGGGCGGATCGCGAAAGGCGCCGTCGTCGAAGCCGCAACGTCGCGGCGGTTCTCGGTTGTGCGGTGATCGATGGAATTGGTGCTTCGCTCATCGCAACCTCGATGATCTCGGGCGCAGTGGGCGATGTTGTGACGATCGCCGTCATGGCGGTCGCCATCTATTTCGCTCTGCGCATGATCTCCAAGCGCCTCGCCGTCGAGGTGATCGCGGTTATCGGGGTCGTCTCGGCGGTCGTGACGGTTGCGAGCCTCCTGATTGCTTCCGACGGAGGCGCCAAAGCTAAGCCGTCGGCCGTCGAATCGACGGTGGGGCACTAGCCCGGAGCGTGCAGTAACGACCGCGCCCCCGGGGTGAGCGGGGGCGCGGAAACGTCCGACTGGGCTTGGAGAATGGGGCTTGCTGAAGGGCCGATTCCCGAACTCAGGAGGTTCAC
>JBEKYV010000339.1:0-4369 GCA_049510515.1 Solirubrobacteraceae bacterium
TGTTGGCGACCCACGGGCTGCGAGATATCCGGGCCCGTCCGGGCGGCCAATCAAATCACCGTGCGCGGGCGCTCGCGCTGTTCGTGCTCGCCTTCGCGCTCACCGCGGCGGCCGTCTCGATCCCGGCACTTACGCATGACTCGCTGCGCGAGATCTATCGGCGCACGATCGTCTACCAGTCTGACCGCGGCGCGCCCTTCTCGGTGTGGGGGCTGTACGCCGGCGCGAAGAGCTGGCAGATCCTGGCGCAGGCCGCCGCGGTCGCGCTGGCGCTGGGCCTCGCGGTGCTCCCCCGCCGGCCTGGCACCCCGGCGCTCGCCGCCGCCTGCGCCGCGGTCTTGATCGCGCTGCAGCTGGGTCTCGAATACTGGTTCTACCTCTACATCGTGTGGTTCTTCCCGCTTGTCATGCTGGCGCTACTGGCGGACGCGGCATCAGCACCTGCTCGATCGAGTCCGCCCGCAACGGCTTGGAGCAGCGAACCACCACTCCATTCAGCCACGGATCCTCCTCGGAGGTCTGAAAGCGCACCGGCATCTGCGTGATCATCGCCTCCAGCGCCAGCTCGCGCTTGACCCCGATCACGCCCCCGCGTGGGCCGGTCATGCCGACGTCGGTGATGTAGGCGGTGCCGCCCGGCAGCACGCGCGCGTCGGCGGTGGGGATGTGCGTGTGGGTGCCCACCACTGCGCTCACGCGGCCATCGAGGTGCCACCCGAGTGCGATCTTCTCGCTGGTCGCCTCCGCGTGCATGTCCACGAGGATGTGATCGACCTCGCCCAGCTCTCGCAACGCCCCGTCGATCTCGACGAACGCCGAACGGCCGGGGCGCAGGTAGAGGCTGCCGCTGAGGTTGATCACGCCGAGGCGCATCCCTCCCGCGCTCTGCACCACGCACACCCCCCGCCCCGGCTGGCCGCGCAGGTAGTTGGCGGGGCGCACGATCCGCGGCTCGGTGTCGAGATATGGGTAGATCTCGCGGTGATGGTAGGCATGGTTGCCGAGCGTGATCGCATCGACGCCCGCCGCCAGCAGCTGCTTGGCGGTCTTCGGCGTGATGCCCAGCCCGCCGGCCACGTTCTCGCCGTTGACGACCACCCAGGTCGGGTTGTAGCGCTCGCGCAGCAACGGCAGGCAATCGAGCAGCGTGCGCCTGCCGAGGCTACCGACGAGGTCGCCGACGAACAGGATCGTCGCTTCGCCGGGGTAGCGCCCCACTGCGGACCCCTTCGGCTCGCCGCCATCCGCGGGCGCCGACGCCTCGGCCTCAGCCATACTTGGCCAATGACGGGAGAAGTGTGAGCGTAGAGGAGCAGACCACCGAGGCAGCGACCACGGAGGCAGCGCCGCCGAGAGCGCAAGAGCGGGAGCTGGTGGACCAAGAGGTGCCCGCCGCAGCGCCCGAGCCCCCGCGGGTAGTGGTACCGCGCTGGGTGCAGCTGGTGGTGCTCCCGCTGGCGCTGCTCGCGCTGTGGGCGCTCACACGCGCAGCGGGGAAAGTGTTTGTGGTCTTCGTCGTGGCGGCCCTCATTGCGCTGATCCTCAACCCGGCCGTAGCCTTCCTCCAGCGCTCGCGCCTTCCTCGCGGCCTGGCGGTGCTCGCCGTGTACGTTGCATTCTTCCTGACATTGGCCGGCATCGGCTTTCTGCTGGCCAACCCGATCTTTCACCAGGTGCAGTCGTTCATCCACAACCTGCCCAAGCTGGTCGACGAAGCGAACGAAACGCTGGCCAGCATCCAGAGCTGGCTGAACCGCCACGGCGTGCACGTCAAATTCAAAAATCAGGGCAAAACGGCGCTGCAGACGATCCAAGCGAAACTTGCCAAGAGCGCCGGCTCGCTCGCCTCCTTCGGCGGCGGGTTGATCACCGAAGTGGCCAGCGCGATCTTCGACCTGGTGCTGATCTTCGTGCTCTCCATCTACATGCTGCTCTACGGCGAACGCATCGGGCGCTTGGTGCGCCGAGCGATGCCCGACGGCGACGGGACGCCCGCCGACGACTACCCCACGCTGGCACAGCACGCGGTCTCGCGCTATGTGGGTGGCCAGCTGCTGTTCAGCTTTGTGATGGGCGCTTCGACCGGCCTTGCGCTGTACATCTTTGGCGTGCTCGGGATCTTCCCTGCCGGCCAGAAGTACGCGGTCGCGTTCGCGATGTTCTATGGGGTGATGGAGCTGATCCCCTACATCGGCCCGATCCTCGGCGCGCTGCCGCCGGTGCTCGTGGCGCTCCTTACCGACCCGGTCTCCGCGCTGTGGGTGGGCCTGCTGTTCGTCGGCTTGCAGCAGCTCGAGGGCCACGTGGTGGCACCCCAGATCTTTGGGCACACGCTACGGATCAACCCGCTGCTGGTGATCTTCGCGCTGCTGCTCGGGCTGCAGCTCTACGGCGTGGTCGGTGCGCTGGTCGCGCTGCCGATCCTCGCGGTGCTGCGCGAGACCTTCGTCTACCTCAGCCGCCACCTCACGTTCGAGTCCTGGGAGCGCTCCCCCGGCAGAATGCTGTGAGGCCGATCATTGAGGTTAACGGCCTCACCAAGCGCTATGGCGAGCGCGAGGCGCTGCGTGGCGTCAGCTTCGAGGCGGGCCTCGGTGAGATGGTCGCCGTGATCGGGCCCAACGGAGCTGGCAAGACTACGCTGCTCTCGATTCTCGCTGGCGTCCAACCACCGAGCGCGGGCAGCGTCAGCCTGCCCTCCGGTGAGGTCGGGTGGGTTCCACAGCAACCTGCGCTTTACTCGCGCCTCTCGGTCGCGGAGAACCTTGAGCTGTTCGCCCGCCTGGAGCGCAGCCCCGACCCGCGAGCGGCCGTCGCGGCGATGCTCGAGCAGACTGGTCTGCAGGAGCGCGCCTTCGAGCGCGTGGAGCGCCTCTCCGGCGGCAACCGCCAGCGCGTCAACATCGCGATCGGCCTGCTCTCCGAGCCGACGGTGCTGGTGCTGGACGAGCCCTCCTCCTCGCTCGATCCCCGCCAGCGCGAGCGCCTGTGGCGCTTCATCTGCGCACCATCGCAGCGGGGCCGGTGCGTGGTCTTCTCCACCCATAACGTCGCCGAGGCCGAGCGCTACGCGCACCGGGTGGTCGTGCTGGCCGACGGCGAGCTGCTGTTCAACGGCTCCCCGGAGGAGTTCGCGCGGGAGGCGGCCGGGCAATCGAGCCCCACCCGCCCCCCGGACTTCGAAGGGGCGTTTGTGGAGTTCCTGCGCGAGCGGGGGCACTGATGAGGCGACTCGACCGATGAGGTGGATGCTGAAGAAGGACCTGCTGATCCTTACCCGCTCGCGGGTGCTGGTGGCGGTGCTGGTGCTCTACCCGGTCGCGGTGGCGCTGCTGATCGGCCTGGCGATCTCGCGCGCCCCCTCCAAGCCGAAGGTGGCGATCGCCAACCTCTCCCCGCCCTCGGCCACCGTCGAATTGGGGGGCACGCGCCTGAACGTGGCGCACTACTACAGCGAACTCTTCAACCAGGTGCAGCCGGTGCCCGTCGCCACCCGCGAGCAGGCCGTGCAAGCGGTCCGCTCGGGAAAGGCGCTGGCGGGGATCGTGATTCCCGCGAACATCGCCTCACGGCTCTCCTCGGTCACCAGCCAGGCGCACGTGGAGGTGATCTACAACGGCGACGCACTGGAGCAGAGCTTTGTGCACTCGACGATCGAATCCTCGCTCGCGCGGGCCAACCTCGAACTCTCCAACCAGATCAGACGGGTGGCGGCACAGGTGATCGGGTCGCTCGTGCGGGGCGGCAACCTCGGCGTGGCGGGCGCGCCGCAAAACCTGCCGGGATTGGGCAAAATACCTCACATCCTGCGCGGGATCATCGCCCGCCATCCCCACGACGTGGATCGTGCTCAGCTGGAACGGTTGACCGAGTTCACCGAATTCGCCGCCCAAAACCTGGGGGTCAGCCAGGATGTGCTGAGCACCGTCAGCCAGCCAATCCAGATCACCACCACCAACCTGCAGGGCGGCCGCACCCCGCTCGACGCGTACGCGGTGGTTGTCGCGGTCAGCATCTCCCTGATGTTCATCTGCGTGCTGCTCGCCGCCGGCGGGATCGCGCTGGAGCGCGAAGAGCACACACTCGCGCGGCTGGTGAGGAGTTCCCCCAACCCATCCTCCTCCCTCTCCTCCTCCTTTTCGACATCTCGCGGTGGCGGAGTGCTGATCACACGCGAGTCGTTGATCGCGCAGAAGCTGCTGCTGGCGGCCGGCTGTGCGGTGGTGGTGGCGTTTGCGATGCTCGCCGGTATCGGGGCGTCCGTGGGCCTCGAATGGAGTCGCGTCGGTGAGTGGCTGGTGGCGCTGGCGCTCGGCGGTCTCGCGTTTGCGGCGCTGGGAGTGGCGATCGGCGCGCTGGCTCGCGAGGT
>JBEKYV010000034.1:0-13989 GCA_049510515.1 Solirubrobacteraceae bacterium
CGCGCGGAGATGCGGGCGCTGCACGAGCGCGCCAGCCGCGTGCACGCCGCCGTGATCTTCCCAATGCTGGCGTCGCTGATCGTGTTGGGCCCGGTGCTGATCCCCTTCGTGCTGGGATCAGCCTGGACGCCGGCGATCCGTCCCGCGCAGATCCTCGCGGTGGCCGGGATGGTGGCGGCGGTGCTGACCGGCTACCCGCAGGTGATGCTCGCGGTGGGCAAGCCCAAAGGGCTGCTGCAGTTCAACGCGGGGATGCTGGTTGTGTACGGGGTCGCGATCGCGCTCGCCGCCGGCCACGGTCTGGTGGCCGTGTCGTTCGCGGTGGTCGTCGTCTACATGGGGATCCTCGCCGGCGTCTACCGCCTGCTGCTCCAGCGCTACCTCGGCCTGTCGATCGCGCGGCTGATCCCCGAGCTGGGACCGGCGGTCGCCGGCTGCCTGGCGCTGGCGGCCGTCGGCGAGCCGCTGCGCCACCTGCTCGAACCGCGGATCGGCCCGTTCTTCGTGCTGGCGATCGCCGGCGGGGCGGGGATGCTGGCCTATTGTGTCGGGCTGCGGCTGGTGTCGAAGGGGACGTGGGATGACCTGCGCATCCTCTCCTCCCGCGTGCTCGCGCCGGCGACACGGGGGCTCAGGCGGCGGGCCCCGGAGGATCCTCCCGCCCCGAAGCCACGGCCCACGCGGCAGATCGGGGGCGCACGATCGGCGCCTGCGGCTCAGCCTCAGCTCATGCAGATGGCAGCTGACGAACGACCCGCCCCGGCGCCCCAGCCACAACACACCGCGGCGGCACATCCTCCCGGATAACCGAGTTGGCGCCCACCACTGCGCCGCGGCCCACCGTCACCCCGGGGAGCAGCACGACGTTCTGACCCAGCCAGGCGTCGTCTTCGACGACCACCGCGCGCAGATCCTCCAGCGGCTGGTCGAGGATCGCGCGATCGGCCAGCTGGAAGCCGTGGCGGTGGTCGGCGATGTACACGTTGCGGGCGAACAGCACACCGCGCCCGATGCTCACGCGCACCGCGGCCGAGAGCACGCAGTAACCGGCGATCGAGGTGCGGTCGCCGATCTCGATGCGCCCGCCCATGCCGTCGAGCGCCAACCCTGCGCGCGCCGCCCCATCCAGCTCGGTGGCGTCGAGTTCGTGCGTGAGCAGCCAGCAGCCGGGCCCGAGGTAGACGTGGTTGCCGATCGAGATCCGCTCGGCGCCGTGCAGCTGGGTGGGCAGCGAGATGCGGCTGCGCGGGCCGAAGCTTGCAAACGACGAGCGCATCGCCAGCGAGAAGGCGCGATCGCGCGCGTCGCGGTAGAGGGTGTGCATCCTCGCGGCGTTCATCTCAGCTGGTCTTCGGTTGACATGTGAAGCAGTCTCGCACCGTGGCCAATGCGCCCGCGGCCCATGTCCTCATCCGAAAGGCGGCGGGGCGAAGCCGGTGAGCACCGCGAGCGCGTGGCGCTGCGCCCGCATCGCATGGCGCAAAGCGAGCGCGGCACCGATCGCGACGGCCTGCGCGCGGGCGTAGTGCTTGCGCGCGAACAGCAGCTTGGCGTAGCTAAGCTGCGCGACGAGCTCGGGTCGGGCGGTGGGTGTGTTGTGGTGGGTGACGACCATCCGCGGGAGATGACGCACGTCCCAGCCGGCGGCGCGCGCGCGGTAGCACCAGTCGGTCTCCTCCGAGTAGAGGAAGAAGCGCTCGTCGAGGCCACCGATCTGCTCGACGACCTCGGCGCGTGCGATCAGGAAGGCGCCGACCAGCCACTCGGCTGAGCGCTCTTCGCGGTAGCGCCCGGGCGTGCGCTCCTCCTCGCTGAAACGGCCGTCGGCGAGCACGGAGAGAGGCCCGCGAGCGAAGGCGGAGAGGCGGCCATCGGCGACCGTGGCGGAGAGGGCGGCCCCGCGGGTAAATGGGAGCGCCTCCCCGAGCGCGCGCAGCGGCGATGGGTAGCGGCGGATCGAGTACTGCAGCTCACCCCCCGAGCCCTGCTGGATCACGCTCGCGATCCCCACGCGCGGGCGCGCGTCGAGCGCGGCGAGCAGCTGCGCGAAGGTGCCCGAGGCGATCTCCACGTCGGGGTTGAGCAGCAGCACGTAGCGGCCGCGCGCGAGCGGCAGCGCCACGTTGTTGGCGGCGGCGAAGCCGATGTTGGCGCGGCGCAGCACCTGCACATCGGGGAAGGCGCGTTCGATCGCCGCGGGCGTGTCGTCGGTGGAGCCGCTGTCCACGACCAGCCACTGCGCCTCGATACCCTCAGCGGCGGCGCGCGCGGAGGTGAGCGTGGCGAGCGCCAGCTCGGTGCGGTTGTGCGTGACCACGATCACGCTGACGTCGGGGCTGGTTGTGGGCGTGCGGCGCCGCCCCTCGCCGGCCTGTCGACGTTGTGTGTTTTTTTCAGGCCCCAACCCTTCATTTTGTGAAGTGGTAGGGGCCGGTTTGATGCTCTGTTTCAAGACCCAAACCCTTTACTTTGTGAAGTGGTAGGGGGTCAGATGGATGTCTTGTTTCGAGACCCAAACCCTTCATTTTATGAAGTGGTAGGAGCCCAACCGAATGTCTTGTTTCGAGACCCAAACCCTTTACTTTGTGAAGTGGTAGGGGGTCAAATGGATGTCCTGTTTCGAGACCCAAACCCTTTACTTTGTGAAGTGGTAGGGGCCCAAAAAATTGATTGTCTCGCCTGGCCCCCGCCCCTTCATTTTGTGAAGTGGTAGGGGCACTTTTTAAAGACATCTCACTCATGAGACCGGCCCGACGCGGGTGGGAGCGACCGCCCGCCGCACCCGCGCGCGCAGCTCCCCCCGCACGAAGCGACGCAGCGCCGGATCATCGACCCGCGCGGTGCCGTCGACGGCGGCACGCAGATAGCCGTACAGGAACGCCCCGCCGCCGATGCCCACCGGTCGGGCGCGCCCGACCTTCACCGCGCGGGCCGCAACCCACGGGAGGCTCTGGTGGGCGATGTAGGCGCACGCGCCATGACGCGCACGGCCGCGCAACACCCCGTCGCGGGTGGCGAACGGCCGATGGTGGATGGCGACGGGATTGGGGAACGAGCAGGTGGAGAAGCCGTGCATGCGCGCGTAGGTTTCATCGATCGTGTCCCACCCGAGGCGCGGCTGCAGCCCGCCGATCGCGCGGAAGCAGGGCAGCGAGTAGAGCTTCACCGCCCCGTGCACGTGGTGGGAGGGAATCGGGATGATGCCCCGCGCCCCCTCGGGCCCCTCCTCGAGCTGGCCGCAGGCGATCCCGAGCCGAGGGTCAGCGGCAAAGCGCTCCAGCAGCACGGCGTACCACTCCGGCGGCAGCTCCACGTCGCCGTCGAGCTTGGCGACGTGGGTGAAGGAGTCGAGGTCCGCGTGCTGCAAGCCATAGTTGAACGCGCGCACCTCGTTGGCCAGCGCCAGCCGATCGCTGCCGTCGGGCACGGCGGGCGCGCGGAGGGCCGTGAGGAACTCGAGTCCCGGCTCCCGCTCCAGCTCGTGCAGAAGCTCGAAGGTGCCGTCAGCGGAGGCGTCGTCAACGACGATCCACCGGTCCGGCGGCCGCCGCTGGGCGGCGAGCGCGCGCGCGACGCGCTCGATGTGCGGCGCCTCGTTGTGCACCGGCGAGACGACCAGCAGCCTCTGTGACATCACATACCTGAAAACGTGTGGCGGCGCGGCGAACTTGTGCCGCATCCCGTGTGAGGGCGCGGCGAACTTGTGCTGTACCCGCGGCCTGGCATGGACAAAGCCCTGGGCTCCGATCGGCTGCCGGGCAGCTATCCTTGGGCAATGCCCACGCTGGTGATGGACCCCGCTCCGGCTGAGATAGAGGCGCTGATCGAGCGTCGGCGTCGCCTCGGGCTGGACCACCGCGACGAGATCTGGGACGGTGTGTACCGGATGAATCCCCCGCCCACGCACGAGTACCAGGTCATTCTGCAACGACTGGCAGAGCTGCTGGGCCCGCTGGCGCGAGGCGCCGGCCTGGAGGCCGTCATCCAAGAGTTCGGACTGGGCACATCCGAGGAGTTCCGCGTGCCCGACGGAGGCCTGCACCGCCCGGGCGCAAGCGGTGTCTGGCACCCCACCGCCGCGCTCGTCATCGAGATCGTCTCCCCCCGTGACGACACGTGGAAGAAGCTCCCCTTCTACGCAGCCCACGACGTCGACGAGCTGTTGATCATCGACCCACAGGAGAAGTCGGTCGCTTGGCTCGAGCTCACCGGCGGCGAGTACCGTCCAATCGAGCGCAGCGGGCTGATCGACCTCGGCCGCGAGCAACTGGCCGAGCAGATCGACTGGCCGTAGCGCACAAGCCCACCGCGCACCCGCTCGTTGATTGACGGTATGTGCGGAATCTGCGGCATCGCGATGCGCCACGGCGCCGCGCCGACGCTCGAGGAGGAGCGGCTGCGCGCGATGACCGACGCGATCGTGCATCGCGGCCCCGACGAGCGCGGCACCCACCGCGAGCACGGCGTGGCGCTGGGGATGCGGCGCCTGAGCATCATCGACGTAAAGGGCAGCCACCAGCCGATCGCCAACGAGGAGGGCACCGTCAAGGCGGTGTTCAACGGCGAGATCTACAACTACCGCGAGCTGCGCGAGCGCCTGCGCCGCAGTGGCCACCGCCTCGGCACCGAGGGCGACGGCGAGACGATCGTGCACCTGTACGAGGAGCACGGCGTCGACTTCGCCCGCCACCTCGAGGGCATCTTCGCGATCGCGCTGTGGGACGCGCCACGGCGCAGGCTGGTGCTGGCGCGCGACCAGCTGGGGGTGAAGCCGCTCTACTACTCGCTCGGCCGCGACGGCCTGTCGTTTGCCTCGGAGGTGAAGGCGCTGATCGCGGGCGGCCTGCTGCGCCCCGAGCTCGACCCGCAGGCGGCGGAGCTGTTCCTCGCGTTCGGATATGTGCCCGGCCCGCTGTCGCTGTTCGCCGGGGTGCGCAAGCTGATGCCCGCGACGGTGGCGGTGTGGGAGGGCGAGGGCGAACCGGCACTGCACACCTACTGGTCGATGTTCGGCGAGGACTCGCCGGAGAGCGCCGCCGACGGAGGGCGCGCTGGTGCCCGGTCATTCGCGATGGGCACCGCCGGCAAGCGCGCGAGGGTGCCGTCCGTGACAGGGGCCGGAGAGCCGCCCCACCGGCGCAAGGGGCAGAGCTGGGACGAGGACCGCGAGCGCCTGCTGGAACTGCTGCGCGGCGCCACCCACCGGCAGATGGTCAGCGACGTCCCGCTCGGCTCGATGCTCAGCGGCGGCCTCGACTCCTCGCTGATCACCGCCCTGATGGCCGAGCACTCCACGCAGCCCGTCAACACCTTCTCGATCGGCTTCGTCGAGGACGCCGACGCCAACGAGCTGGGCGACGCGCGCAAGGTGGCAGAGCGGCTGGGCACCAACCACCACGAGCTGCTCACCTCGGCGACCGAGCACCCCGAGCTGCTCGACGAGGCGCTGTGGCATCTGGAGGAGCCGATCGCCGACGTCTCCTTCCTCGGCTTCCTGCTGCTGTCCAAGCTGGCACGCGAGACGGTGACGGTCGCCCTCTCCGGGCAGGGCGCCGACGAGCTGCTGGGCGGCTACCGCAAGCACCAGATCGCCGCGCTCGCCGCCGCGATCGAGCGCAGCCCCGGCGCTGTGCGCAAAGCGCTGGCGGCCGCCGGCGCGCGCGCGACCCCGGGCGGCACGCTCGCCCGCGGGCTGGAGGCGCTGAGCACTGACGACCCCGCCACGCGCCTGCTGGCAATGAGCCGCGTAATGGAGCCCGCCGACCGCGCGCAGTTGCTGAGCGAGGAATTCCGCGCGCGGTCGCTTGACGGCCTGCCAGCGGGATCCACCGGCTGGTGGGAGACCGACAGCCGATCGGCAGGGGCAGCCGGCGCACACCCGATCGACGGGCAGGCAGCGGGATCGGCGGCGACAGCGGGCACGCACTCGATCGAGCAGGAGCTGGCGCACGCAATCCACGCGCAGCTGCCCCCCGGCGCACGCGGCGCTTTGGCGCAGACGCTGGCGCTCGACACGCGCATGGCGCTGGTCGACAACATGTTGTTGTACTTCGACAAGATGTCGATGGCCGCTTCGCTGGAGGTGCGCGTCCCCTTCCTCGACCCAGCGCTCGTGCGCTTTTGCACCGAGCTGCCCGACAGTCGCAAGGTGTGGATGGGCCGGCGCAAGGAGCTGCTCAAACGCGCCTCTCACGGCCTGGTCGACGCCGAGATCATCAACAAGCGCAAGCGCGGCTTCTTCCACTCTGCCCTCGGCGCCTGGCTGCGCGTGCACTCCGACGCGCTGCTGCGCGACACGCTGCTCGACCCCCGCGCGCTGGCCCGCAACCAGTACGACGCCACCGCGGTGCACACCCTGCTCGCCGACGCCGGCGCCGCCGGCAAGAAGGCCGACCAGCGCCTCTTCTGCCTGATGCTGCTGGAGCGCTGGCAGCAGCTGTTCGTCGACGGCTCCCGCTCGGTCGAGTCGCCGCCCGCAGTCGCCGCCGCGGCGTAGATAGAAACGCCCACCTAACGCTTGACGTTCATAACGCGGCGCGTTATGGTTGTGGGGTGCTGCGTTCGTTCGCGGACAACGACACCGAACGCGTCCGGCAGCGAAAAGCGGTGCGTAAGCTCGACCAGGGAACGCAGCGTGTCGCCTTGCGGAAGCTGCTCATCCTTGACGCCGCAGACGCGCTCGGCGATCTTCGGGTGCCCCCGGGAAACCGACTGGAGAAGCTGAAGGGCGACCGGGCAGGCAGCTACAGCATCCGCGTCAACCGGCAATGGCGTATCTGCTTTCGTTGGACCACCGCCGGACCGGAGGATGTCGAGATCGTCGACTACCAATGAATGAGAAGGAGATACCGTGACCAACCCGATCATGCCCCCCATCCATCCCGGCGAGGTGCTGATGCAGGAGTATCTGGAACCACTCGACGTCACCCAGCATCGGCTCGCCGTCGCGATCGGCGTTCCACCGCGACGCATCAACGAGATCGTCCACGGCAAACGGCGTATCAGCACCGACACGGCGTTGCGACTCGCACGGTACTTCGGCACAACCGAGCGCTTCTGGCTGAACCTCCAGGATCGCTACGACCTCGAGATCGAGCGCGACCGACTTGCCCCGGCACTGCAGGAGATCCAGCCGCTGGTACGTGCCTGAGCAATGGCACAGAAAGCCGAAGAGCTTCAGAGGTCCGGCAGGCGCATGCGCCTGCCGGAGACGGGCCGCATGCGGCCCGTCTGGCAGAGTCGCATGCGACTCTGCCCGGATCGCGCATGCGCGATCCGCACAACGCGCTACCCCGTGAGTACCGGCTCGCGCTCGCTGGTGCGCACGCGCGGGGGGGCCAGCGGGAAGGGGTCGAGGTCGAGGCCGCCTCCCGCGGCCGGGCCGGCCGAGTCGCGGGGGCGCACGGTGAGGATGCGTGCCGGCTCGGTCGCCGGCGAGGGCTCGCGCAGGGCGAGGATCATCGCCCCGACGAACAGCAGCAGGTAAGGGACGTGCGGGAAGGAGAGCACGTCGAACAGGGAACTCGCGATCATGATCGCGGCGACCGTGGCGAACGCCGCCAGCGCCAGCCCCGCGCGGCGCGGGTCGGGGCCGCGGATCGTGCGGTGGGCGGCCGCCAGCATCGCGATGAACACGCCGAGGTAACACAGCGCGCCAACCAGCCCCACGGTGATCAGCAGGCCGAGGTACTCGTTGTCGAGGATCCTGTACTTCTGCGGGGCGTAGCTTTCATACCCGCGCCCGATCAGCGGGTGCCTCAGGATGTCGGGCGTCACCGCGTCGTAGCGCGCGGTGCGGTCGGTGGTCGTGAGCGCGGTGTTCACGTGACCCGGTTCCAGCTGGCTGATCACCGAGCCCAGCGCCGAGGGCGCGGCGAAGTGCACCAGCACCAGCAGCACCACCCCGAGCTTCACCACCAGTCCCCCCACCTGGCGGGGACGGTAGGCGACCATGACAACCGCCACCGCCAGCGGCACCACGAGGCTGGTCTTGCGCGCGGTCGCCACGCCCCCCGCGAGCAGCAGCGCGACCGCGATCACGTACAGCGTGCGCCTGCGCTTGGTGGGTGAGTCGAGCGCGCCGATGATCGCAAACGGCAGCATCATCGCCAGCATCGCCGCCAGCTCCAGCGGCTGCAGTGTCGGCCCGTACACCTCCAAACGGCCGATCGAGTCGACGCTGTCGAAGCCCGTCGGCTTGGTCACCGGCAGCACCTTGCCCCACAGTTCGTAGAAGGGGTTGTAGTGAAAGCGGTACTCCACGATCGTGCCGAGGGCGACAACCACACCGAGGCCCACCATCAACGCGGCGAAGCGCGGCACCTCGCGCGGGCGCAGCACGGAGGCGACGATGAAGAAGAACAGGATGTACGACACCAGCAGCGCCAGCTTCTTGACGACCAGCGAGGTCTCGTCCATGCTCGCCAGTGCGCCGCCGTTCAGCGCCAAGCTGAGCAGCGCCACCGCAAAGAACGCCAGCAGCATCCAGTGCACCGGGGTGAGCTTCAGCCGCGGGCGGGCGGCGCCGCTGACGAGCGCGAGGCTGCACAGCCACAACATCGCCAATGCGACCACCACCGGGCGGTCGAGCGTGCTGTTGACCGGCAGGTGCACCGGCAGGTCGATCGCGTCAAACGGGACGAGGAACAGCATCGCCACAAACCCCGCCAGCCCCCAAGGCAGCACCCGTTTGGTGTGCGGCCACGCGTCTTCCTCTTGGCCAGGCGGGTCGTCGAGGCGATCGAGCTTCGCGGTGGCGGCGGCGTCGCGCAGCAGCCGGCCTTGGCGGTGGCGCCGCGCCCACAGCAGGCTGCCGCCTACCAGCAGCACCAGCATGAACGCAAACAGCATCAGCTGCCAGCGCACCCCCGGGTCGACGACTCCCGCGATCGGCGGGCCGAGCGGGCGCAATACCACCGCCGCGGCTCCGGCCGGGGGGTGGCCGGCCTGCTGCTCGGTCACATAGCTCTGCAGCACCGCCCTCGCCGCGTCGACCAGTGCGACCGCGGAGCGCACCGTGGGCGTCTGGGCGTACAGGTCGATCATCGGTCGCGCCCCGTCCACATCCACTAGCAACCGGTAGGAGTGGTCGACCGTCTGCGGCTGCGGCGGGCTGGGCTTGGTGGGCGCGTAGTTGGTGCGGCCCAGCAGCAGCGTGTAGGGGCCCGACGCGACCACGTGGCGAGCGCCGAGGCCGATATCCCTGCCGAGCGCCCCCGTGGCGGTATCGCTCTGCAGGTACAGCGTGTAGTTGAGCGCCAGTTCCGCGGCGAGCGTGGCGCGGAATTCGGTGATCTGCTGGATGTCTGTGACCTCCGATTCGGAGGAGTCCACCAGCAGCTGCGCGTGCGCGGAGGCCAGCTCCACGCCGCGTGGGTGCAGCCCCGGTGGGCTCAGTGAGGGCTTGTACCCAACCAGCACCGCCGCCAGCGCGGC
The DNA here is from genome assembly GCA_049510515.1 of Solirubrobacteraceae bacterium. Lineage (GTDB taxonomy): Bacteria > Actinomycetota > Thermoleophilia > Solirubrobacterales > Solirubrobacteraceae > Palsa-744. The sequence continues at coordinate 9,436 of JBEKYV010000034.1, forward strand.
GAGCGCCAGCAGCGCGGCGAACGGCCGCCAGCGAAAGTTCCTCAGCGAGCGCACGACGGCTGCGCGGCAGCCCTCACGGCCGCCGCTCCCCCGCCGTGGCCACTTGGTGCCGATCGCGCGGATCGAAGGCAACCGCGTCAAGCTCGGCGTCGAAGTCGCGCTGCACCACCGCCAGCTCGCGGTCGCGCCGGCGCAGGCCCTCGAAGGCGATGATCAGCAGCAGGCCAATTACCAGCACGCCCAGAAAGGCGGCCACCTCCAGTGTCGAGCGCGAGCTGCTGTTGACGGCGGCCGCTTCCGCGGAGCCCAGCTGGCGCAGCGTCACCTTGTGTTCGCTGGGGGTGCTCCCTTCCCGCTGCGCCGTTTCCACGTACGCCCTCGTCCCGGTGTAGATCGCGTTGGCCACGTTGGCGGCGTCCAGCTCGGTCGGGCCCTGCACCGTGGCGGTGATCACGGGCTCGTTCTGCTGTGCCACGAACGTCAGGCGGTAGGGCGCTTTTTCTCCCACCAGCTGGCTGCTGCGAGCCTCGGCCGGAGTGACCGTGTCGAGCACTTCGCCCGAGCCGCTGTACGGCCCCGACGCCGTCAGCTGGCTGGCGGGGATGCCGGCGGCCTTGGCGATGTCCTGCAGCACGGTGCTGCTGGTCATCACCTGCGCAAACACCGATGCCCGCGAGATCAGCGGCGTGGGATTCTGGTTGAGGTTGGCGAGCTCGGAGCTCGGCGAGTCGACCAGTACCTGGGTGGTGGCCACGCCCGTGGGGACGCTGTGCGAAGTCAACCTCGCCGCCAGCGCGGCGCCCACCGCCAACACGACGACGATGCCCGTCGCGATCCAGTGCGACTTCAGGGTCTTGATGATCTCGCTCAGTTCCAATTCGATCGACTCGCTTTCATCGGGTTCGGTCACCCGCCTCAGGGTCTTGGTCCACCCGCCCGTCCGAGAAAGGAACGAGGTGTCCCGCGGCGATCTTTTCCGCTGGCGAATCTTTAAAGGTGGCCGGTTGCGAGCAGGCCGCAGACCAGCTGGTGGGGTCCGGAAGGTGTGTCCTTTTTGGGCGCCCAACCATCTGGTTGGGGCCTCACGCGAGCAGCGTTGGGCGCCGGGCGTTATCTGGGCATGGACCTGATCCTCAAGGGGGTGATCATGCCGGCACCCGTCGCTCCCCACGGGGACAGCGGCGCAAACGCCGCGCTCCAGCGTGTCGGCAACCGGCCGATCGTCTGCCACGCGCTGGAGGCGATCCGCCGCGCGGGGGCCGGCGAGGTGGCGCTGATCGTCTCCGCGCGTGAGCTCTCCGCGGTGCGGGCATGCGTCGCGGCGGAGGGGCCCCCGGGGCTCGAGGTCACCTATGTGCCCCACGTGCCACAGCCCGACGCGGTGAAGGAGGCGCTCGCCAAGGCCGTGGAGTTGGTCGGCGACGCGCCCTGCATCGTGCACGCCGCCGACGGCCTGCTCGCCCAGCCGTTGGAGCCGCTCGTGGAGCTGCTGCACACCGGCACTCCCGACCTGGTGATGCTCGTCCACAGGCGGCCGGGCGCCGGAGGATCGATCGGCCTCGCGACGCGGCGGCTGCTGCGTCTCGCGGGCGAGCCCACCAGAGATTGCGAGCTCGAGCTCGCGGGCGCCTGCCTGTTCGGGCCCGGCGCGCTGCGCCACGCCGCCGGCGCACGCTGGTGGCAGCGCGGAGAGCTCGACCTGGCGGGCGTCGCGCAGCGCCTGGCGCAGGCGGGCGGCAGGCTGCAGGTCGAGCAGGTGCGTGGTTGGTGTCGCTACGGGGGCACGGCGGGCGACCTGCTGGAGCTCAACCGGCTGGTGCTCGAAGCGCTCGCCAGCAGCGACCGCGCCCAACCGAGCAGGCTTGGCTCCGGCCCCCTGCACGCCGCCGCCGGCGACGAGGAGAGCCGGATCGAGGGCTGCGTGCGGCTCGACCCAACCGCGTGCGTGCAGTCGAGCGTGATCGTCGGCCCCGCGATCGTCGGGCCGGGCGCCCTGGTACAGGACTCCTACATCGGGCCCTACACCTCGATCGGGGCCGGCGCCCACATCGAAGGCGCCGAGATCGAGCGCTCGATCATCATGCCCCGTGCCAGCATCACCCACATCGGCGGACGCCTCGTGGGTAGCGTCGTCGGCTGCGACGCGCGCGTGTTCCGCGACTTCTCCCTGCCCCGCGCGCTGCGCCTCAACGTCGGCGACGGTGGGGAGGTGGCGCTGTGTTGAGGGTGGCGATGGTGCACATCTCCGACTTCCGCCTCGACTCGCGGATCCAACGCCAGGCCCGCGCGCTGGCGGAACGGGGCGACGAAGTCGATCTGGTGTGCGTCGGCGAGCGCGAAGAGCTGCGTGTCGGCGACGGGGTGATCCGCGTGCACCCGGTCGCCACCGAGAAGGCAGCCGGGGGCGCGAGCGCCTACCTGCGCGACTACGGTCGCTTCCTCACGCGGGCGGCGTGGCGCCTCACCGCGCTCGACCTGCGCCGGCGCTTCGACCTCGTGGAGGTTCACAACATGCCCGACCTGCTCACCGCGGCGGCGCTCGGGCCGCGCCTGCGCGGGACGCCGGTGATCCTCAACATGCACGACACCTTCCCCGAGCTGTTTGCGACCAAGTACGGCCGGCCCGAGGGCGACCGCCTGGAAGCGCTGCTCGAAGTCGAGGAGCGTCTGAGCGCGGCGCTGGCCAGCCGCCTGATCACCGTCACCGACCAGGCCCGCCTGCGCGTCGAAGGCCGCGGCGTCGGCGTGGGCCGCACCACGGTCGTGATGAACTCACCCGACGAGCGCGTCTTCGGCCCCGCCCGCGCGCCTCTGCAATGGCCGGCCGAGGGTCCGCTGCGGGTCCTCTACCACGGTGGTTTGGCGCCCCGTTTCGGCGTGCAAACCCTGATCGAAGCGTGGCGGCATCTGAACGAGCGCCCCTCGAGTGGGCATCCCGCCGGGCACTCCTCGAGCGGGCAACCTGCCGGGCACTCCTCGAGCGGGCAACCTGCCGGGGGCGCCTTGAGCGGCCGTCCCAGCGAGCGCCCCCAGCGCCTGCACCTGCGCGTGTGCGGTTCCGGCGAAGACCGCGACCGTCTGGCCGCACTGGCGGCGGAGATCGACCCCGAGCGGATCGACGTGGCGCCGCGACCGGTGCCATTCGAGCAGATCCCGGCGGAGCTCCAGGCCGCGCACATCGGCGTGGTCCCCACGCTGCACGACCGCTTCACCGAGCTTTTGCTGCCGGTCAAGCTGCTGGAGTACATACACATGGGTCTGCCCGTGATCTCCTCACGGCTGCCCGGCATCTCCGGCTACTTCTCCGAGCGCGAGCTGCACGAGTTCACCCCGGGCGATCCGGTCGATCTGGCACGCGCGATCGAGGCTGTCTGCGCCGACCCGCAGGCAGCGCGGGAGCGTGCCGCGCGCGCGACCCAGAAGCTCTCGGGCATCGCCTGGGAGCAGCAGCGCGCGCGCTATCTGGCGCTGGTGGACGAGCTCACGTCACAGGCTCTTGATCATCGCGGTCGACCTGTCGGAGTGAGCACCGCCCGCGGGGCGGCTGGGAAAATTCCTGACGACGCTCTCGCTCGGATCAGGCGTCAGCAGGTTCGCGGCACCCGCCTCCGCCAGCGCGTGGCGGATGACGCTTGACCCGGGAATCACCGCGAAATCATGCCCCTGCCTCCTGTAGGAGGAACCGCGGAATGCGATCGCCGTGGCCCCGCTCGAATCGATCGCGTCGAGCTGACGAAGGTCGAGCGTGAGGATCGTGACGCCTTCTTCAGCCAAGCACTCGATCTCGTCCTCCAGCTCGGGCGCGGTGTGGCAGTCCAAACTGCCTGTCAGGATCAGCTTATGCCTCCAGACGTACCGGCTCATCGTCGGCGATGTCAGATGATGGTTCATATCTACAGCTCCTTTTCAACAGATCTTCGGACTGGTTGCCAACGGTCCTGGATCAGGTGATCCAGGACCGGGTGGAGAGACCGGAAGGAGCTAGCCCGGTCGCTCTGGGAACAGAACGAAGAACGACGTGCGCCACGATGGCTGCGCGAGGCGCAACCGCCGCATCGCGCGCGGCGCCGCTTGGAGGAGAACACCCACGAGGGTGGAGGAGGCGGAGGAAGCGGAGCCCGACCCGCCGGCCGCGGAGGATCCACCGCTTTCTCCACCGGACCCTGATCCGGGGATTGGGTCAGAGGGGTGGTTCCCAACCGCAGAACCACCGTCTTGACTGCCCTTCTGTGTACCCACCGTGGTCGCCGCATGCGCCGCGCCGATCGTGGCGAGGATGGTTGACACCGATGCAATGGCCGAGGAGCCCAACCAGCCACAGGCGTAAGTCGCTCTCAGCGACGCCCTGATTGCGGCAAGCTCGCAGCTCACCCGCCCGGCGCAGCGTGCCAAGGTCGTTCGCGCCCTCGAGGTGCCCGATACCTGGTTCTGCACCGTCGAGATTGTAGGTGCGCCGGCGGTGACAGAAGGCGTCACGGCAAGCAACACCGCCGGCGCGACTTCGGCCGCGGCATCTTTGTGGGTCGGCCCCGAACCGGCCGCGGGCGCCTGCGA